>DATJXP010000060.1:0-12082 GCA_035500035.1 Candidatus Acidiferrum sp.
AAAGTACCAGGAACTCAGCGTAACCAAGGACAAGAAAAGCGTGATCTTTTATGGTGAATATACGTACAACCGAGGGCGCGAGGGCTGGGTAAAAATGCAGGTCACCCAAGTCAAAAATGAAATAAGCGTCGATTGCATAGAATTCTGGGATTTCAGAGGCCAGTGCCGTCCGTTTGGCAGGTCGCCTTCACAGGCGATCATGGCGGGAGTCATGGTAGAGGTGGCGCGAGAGGCACTCACGGCGCCAGTCGGGTCGTCCAACAACAGTGGAGTGGCTCAAGGATGCAGGGAAGGGGGTTACGCCTGCCTTGGTGACCACTATGATGCAGATGGACATGTTGTGGATTCGTCCGGCAACATCCACCCATGATGCGGTCTAGCGCTTCGGCGTTTTGGCGTATTTCTTTTTCTTTTCCTTGACCATTGCGGTTTGCTTGGTCAGGTGATCCAGCTTGGCATGCTTGAGGTATTCCTTCTCGGCTTCCTTCACCATGTCTGCCGCCGAAACCCCGAGCGCCAATCCGATGCCTATCAAGGTTGTGATGGTGGGCTGCCGTATGCCGCGTTCAAGTCTGGAAACGAACGTGCGATCCACGCCAGCCAGAAAGGCAAGTTCTTCCTGCGAGATGTCCCGCTCGACCCGATAAAGCCGGAGGACTTCCCCGAAAACCGCGCTGATCTCTGAAATTTGCAGATTGGACATGGTGCAAATTTCGATTTAGTGTGGCCCATGGTCCACGGCCTATAGGCTCCATTGCGGACGGCGTAAACCTGCGGAGCCGGTTGTCGGTCCATTGGAAGTCATAAACAAGCATCGACGATGAAAACATCGGGTAACGCCCTGCTTGTGCAGGCGATTGCAGGGATTCCGGCCTATTGCCGGTGGTTCCCTGGGTAACAGAAGGATTTTTCAACAATACAGGGAGGTAGCTCATGAACAACGTACTCAAATCCGCAATAGTCATTCTGCTCGTGTCCGCTGCACTGGTGGTGTGGGGAGCCAGCTATAGGCCGCCACAGGGGACAAATGTCATGGATGCAAGATTCGACGGAATATCCTTGTTCCATGCCTTGGCGGCCTGGACGCTGGTCTTGGGTGTCGTCGCCTACCTGGTGGGTGTTGTACTCATGATTGCGGGAATACTCAGGATTTCGAGTACGGAATAAACGCCTGAACTCCGGATATTGCGGTTGAGGTCGGAGACAAGGCTTGCGAGCTCCGGCTATCTGCCGGGCAATACCTTCGCCAGTTTCGTGTGAGCGTCCCTGATCGCCTGCTCCGTCGTCGCCCAATCGATGCACCCGTCGGTGACCGACACGGTACTTCAGTTGTGTCAGATCGGCCGGGATATTCTGCCATCCAGCATTTACGCCGGGTACCAGCCATCTGACCATATTGGAAGTGAAGAAGCCCCGTAAGTGACGGCAGTCAATGGATTGGCGAAACTTCGTTAGGCCGACTATGTTGGTGGTTAAGTAGGTGTGGACCGCCTTTTCAGGCGTGGCGGAGACTTGCCTTGAGCTATTACAGGTGATGGAATAGGAGTCAGTTCGTGATCGTCAGCCTTCAGGGACGGGTAGCCAAAGAGATTTGGGAGCGAGGTCAGTGCAAAGCACTGCCGAGAGAACTATGGCTGCGTGCTAAAGCGCTGCTGACCATCATGCATTCGAGCCGGGCGCTGGATGATCTGCGGATCAATGGGCAGCCTCCCAACATACGGTTGCACAAGTTGGTTGGAGACAGAAAGGGATATTGGAGCGTCACTATCAAGCTGCCTTGGTGCATAACATTCAGATTCAACAACGGCGAGTTTTCCGAAGTCGCCATCGAGAATTACCACGGAGGTTGACCATGATTGCCAATCCTGCGCCTTTGCATCCCGGCAAGGTCTTGGCTGCGGTGTATCTGGCCGAAATGGGCCTGAGCCAAAGTGCACTTGCCGTTCGGTGCGGCTGTGCAGCGCGCAAGATCAACGAGATCGTCAACAGCAAGCGGAGTATCACGCCGGAATTTGCCTTGGTGCTGGAAAAGGTGTTGGGCACCAGTGCGGAGATGTGGGTCAGGATGCAGGCGGATTATGATCTGTGGCTGGCGCGGAAGAATGTAGCGTAGATGGTGGGCTAGGCTCAGGTTATGCGGATGCGGCCTCTGCCGAAAAGCCTATCCTATTGCAGTAGTTTAGAAACTCCTGATGGTTTCGCGCTAGGAACGGAAATTGGAGGTGAGTTGTACCTGATGTTCCGAGGGTGGTGAACGGTAAGGGTTCAATGACCATTTCATCAAGAGAAACAGTTCCATAAATGAATAGGGGACTTATACCTGGCTTGGGGTCTTCCTTGACTATGTCATAAAGCCGTTGGGCCATCCAAAGTGCTGGGTTTTTGGAGCCAGATACGATCGCTTGATGGAAGCTAACGTCAGTTGAGAAGCTAATAGCTGCGATTCGGTAATGATCCACGATTTCGCCACTACCAATTCCGAAGCATTCGGCACCTCTTGTGGTTTCCGGTTTGAAGTGGGGCGATTTGAAACGAACTGTGTGACTTTGAGGTACATGCAAGGCCCCACGAATGAAGTGAGGGTGTGCACTAAGCAAGATTAGTTGGACTTGAAGGGACTGCTCCTTAGAGGGAAGTTTTCTAAATTCTCGCTGCATTAACCTTGGCAGCCATTCATGAGAAAGGCGTGGCAAACTATAATTCTGGTCATAACAGAGCTGCTGCTTAATCGCATTGAGGATTTGAAATCCACCTTTAACCGATCCAGAAAATCCAGCGATGATGTTGCGAGTCAGCGGATGAATCTTCTGCAGACATTCACGCTCATTTTGTGAGTCCCACGAAACGCAAATATCACCCGCGATGAACGGAAAAGCCACGCCATTTCCGGCAACGATCCAAGTCATCGTCTTGGTAACACATCCTTTAACTTCAGATGCGCCTCGCGTATCGCCCTCTCCGTCGTCGCCCAATCGATGCACCCGTCGGTGACCGACACACCGTACTTCAACTGAGTCAGGTCAGCCGGAATGTCCTGCCGTCCAGCATTGATGTTACTCTCGATCATCACGCCGATGATGCTCTGGTTGCCGGCGACGATCTGATCCACCACGTTGGCGAATACGGACGGTTGGTTCTCCGGCTTCTTGCTGGAGTTGGCGTGGCTGCAGTCGATCATGATGTTGGTGGTGACGCCGGCTTTTTTGCACGCGGCTTCGCAGGCGGCGACGCTGGCGGCGTCGAAGTTCGGCAGGCCGTTGCCGCCGCGCAGCACGATGTGCGCGTACGGATTGCCCTTGGTGGTGATGATGCTGACCTGGCCTTTCGGATCGATGCCGAGGAAGCGGTGCGGGCTCGACACCGTCTTCAGCGCGTTGATGGCAACGTCGAGGCCGCCGTCGGTGCCGTTCTTGAAGCCGACCGGCGAACTCAAGCCGCTCGACATTTCGCGGTGTGTCTGCGATTCCGTGGTGCGGGCGCCGATGGCGCTCCACGTAATGATGTCGTGCAGGTACTGCGGCGAAATCGGGTCCAGCGCTTCGGTCGAAGTGGGCAGCCCCATCGCGCTCAGCTTCAGCAGCAGACGGCGTCCGGTGTGCAAACCTTTTTCGATCTTGAAGCTGTCGTTCATTTCAGGATCGTTGATCAGGCCTTTCCAGCCCACCGACGTGCGCGGCTTCTCGAAATAGACGCGCATCACCAGCACCAGCGTGTCCTGCACTTCGTCGGCCAGTTTTTTCAGGCGGGCGGCGTAGTCGAGCGCGGCATCGACGTCGTGGATCGAGCAGGGGCCGACGACGATGAAAATGCGGTGATCCTTGCGGTCGAGGATGTTGCGGACGACTTGGCGGTTGCGCCGCACGTGTTCGAGCGTGGTGCCGTACAACGGCAGCCGCTCTTTCAACGCTTCGGGGCTCATCAACGGCACGAAGCTTTCGACGTTGACGTTTTCGGTACTGCTGGTGTCGGTCATAGGAATATTCGGCTCGCGCGGGACTATGTATGACAAATCTGTATGGGCACGCCATGGCGTGCCCGTACGGGGCGCGGGCAACGGTGAAGTGCTGGCCCACCCATGGGCCGGAGATTTTACACCACCAGGATGTCGAAACAGGTGGCCAGGCTCAGCAGCGGATTGCGGCCGGGGCTCGGACGCCATTCATGGGCGATGTAACCCTGGTAATTGAGGTCGGCGATCTGCTTGGCGATCCAGTGGAAATTCAGTTCCTGGCCGTCGTCGATCTCGGCGCGGCTCGGCACGCCGGCCACGTGGAAGTGCGCGCACAGATCGAAGTTGTCCTTCAGCGTGCGCACCACGTCGCCATTGCTGATCTGCACATGATAGATGTCGTACAGGATCTTGATGCGCGGCGAAGCCACGGCGCGACACACCTTGATGCCCCAGTTGATGTCGTCGAAGGCCTGGTCGGTACGCTGATCGGCCGCCACCTTGGAATTGGTGATCTCGGTGCAGAGGGTGATGCCTTTCTGCTCGGCGTACGGCGCGATGCGTTTCAACACTTCGATCGCATGGTCGGCCGCTTCTTCGTGCGACATGCCGCGGCGGTTGCCGGGCATCGAGATCAGCGTCGGGCAGCCGACTCTCACCGCCATGTCGATGCTCTCGTGCGTGGCATCGACGATCTTGTCGTGCAGCTCCTTGCGGATCAGCCCATCGTTGAACGAAGTGCCACCGGCCACCATCAGCGCCGGTGC
Source organism: Candidatus Acidiferrum sp. (assembly GCA_035500035.1). Classification (GTDB taxonomy): domain Bacteria; phylum Pseudomonadota; class Gammaproteobacteria; order Pseudomonadales; family Pseudohongiellaceae; genus CAILUG01. The sequence continues at coordinate 4,717 of DATJXP010000060.1, forward strand.
CAGGCCATGGTCGGTGAGAATGGGCACCTGATCCGGTTGCACCAGATCGACACCCTGGAAACCGAGCATCGACAGAATTTCGCAGCGTTGCACGAAGTTGAACGGACTATCGCGGCCCCACACGGTAGCCATCACGCTCTGCTTGAGCCGGCCCTGGCGGATCGGCGCGGCCTTGGCTTGTTCGGCGGCCTTGACCAGCGGGGCGAACGCGGCGGAAGCAGCGGCGGCAGCAAGTAACTTGCGACGGGAAACGGAGATGGACATCGGAGGCGTACCGTGAAAAAGACCGGGAAACACCGGTGAATGCGCAGCTACCGGCAACTGCCAGTTAGCTTAGTCAGGCCGGCAGTCAATGTCCACGCGACGGCCTAACTTGCAGACTGTTTCCACGATTTCACCCGTAGGGGCACACCATGGCGTGCCCTCACACGACGCCGCGCCAATGCTCAAACCAATTCGTGCAAACGATCGAGTCCGGTGAAGTACAACGCAACGCGGCAACGACCGGCAGTGGAGGGATCAGCCACGGCCAGCAATTCGCGGTACGTGGTCAACTGCGGCCGGTAACGCTCGGCTTGTTGCGCAAGAAAGTTCTCGACGCTTTGGCCTGCCGCTGGCGTCGCGGTCTTGTAATCGACGATCCAGCGTTCGCCTTCGGCGGTGACGAAGGTACGGTCCACCACGAAGTAATTGCGCCAGCCGCTGCGATAGTCCTGCAAGCCCAGTTCGCATGCATCGCTGGCATGTGGTTGCAGGAACAGCCAGCGTCCGGTCTCCGAGCGTTCGCAGCTCTGCAGATGCAGTTGCAACAGTTGCAGCCACTGGTTCAGTTCGGCCGGCGCGCACAGTGGCGCCAGTTGTGCGCGCCACAGCGGCAAGTCGGCACTGCGTGCGAGCCAGCCGTGACCTTGTTGCACCAATTGTTTGAGTCCCAGGTGCACCAACTCGCCGAAGCGGCGCTGCAGCAGGTTGTCGGTGTCGGGTTCGGGTTCGTCGGTCAGGGCGGGCAGCGCTTGCAACAGCGGCGCCGGCAACGGTGATGTCCAGTTGGCGGGCAGGCGCGGGACTTGTTGCGATCTGTCAGGCGTGGACGTGCCATTACGGTTGCCAACGGTGGCGACCGGTTCGAATCGCACGCACAACGCCGCCGACTGTTGCACCAATACCGGCAGCACATTGCTCAGCAACGTGCCGCTGCCAGTCTTGTAACCACCATCGCTGTCGGCGCTGACGGTGCCGTACAAGCGGGCGGTCTTGATGGCGCGGGTAACGCCGATGTACAGCAACCGCGTCAACTCGTACTGGTTGCGCTGCTTCTGTTCGGCGGCGAGAAAGTCGTACAGCGGTTCGTCGCTGCCGCCCAGTTGCGGTTTCAGTGCCAGCAGCAAACGGCTGTTGCCGTGCGACTGCGTGACCTGTTGCCAGCGGATCAGCGGTGCATCGTCGCCGCGCGGTCGCCGGTCGAGACCGCACAACAGCACGTGGTCGAACTGCAGCCCCTTGGCTTTGTGTATCGTCATCAGGTGCAGGTTGGGATCGCTGGCAGCACTGCCGAAACTTTGCTCCAGCGTCTGCTCGAAGGCGTGGAGGTCGGCAATATCGTCGAAGCCGGTGTGCACTTCGACCAGATCGAAATAGCGCGCGATGTTCGGCAGCACGGCAACATCCTGTACTGTGCCGGCACCGCCGAGTTCGAGCCAGCACAGTTCGAGTAGCGAACGCAGCGGTTGCCGCTGGCGCTGTTGCCGCGCCGTCAACAATATCGGCAGCGTGCGCGCGAGCCTGGCCTTGGCCTCGGTCGTCAGCGGCAGCGTCGTGTGTGCCGGCAACAGTTGCCACAGCGTGGCGTTCTGTTGACGGCAGCAAGTGGCCAGCGCATCGAGATCGTGCAGTGCCAAACCGATCAGCGGCGAACGCAGCAGGGCATAGAGCGCAGTGACATCGGCCGGGTTCAGTAACGCCCGCAGCAGCGTGTGCAGGTCGGCCAGTTCCTGGTAGGCGAGCAGGTGATCGATGTCGGTGGCAGTCCATTGCAGATTGCGGCGACGCAGCGCCGGCACCACCAGCGCCAGATGCTTGCGGTTGCGCACGAGGATGGCAATGCTGGCAGCGGGATAGTCGGCGCGCAGTTCGGCGCAACGCGATGCGACCAGTTCCGCTTCGCGTACACGGCTGTGCTGGTGTTGGCTGCGCGCATCCGGTTGGTCATCGTCGTCACTGTCATCGGGTTCTGCGATCACCTGCAGCAGGCATTCGACGCCGGCATCGGCGGTCGACGGCTTGGCGGCGACGCTGGGTGTGTAGCGCACGCCGCCGCGCAACAAATCGTCGCTGGCGGGGAACGCAGCGGCAAAGGCGACGTTGACCCAATCGACCACGGGTGCAGCGGAACGGAAGTTGGCGCTGAGCTGCAGCGGCTCCAGCGTCACCGTGCCGATACCTGCGTCGCGCGCGCGCAGGAACAGCGAAACGTCGGCATTGCGAAAACCGTAGCATGACTGCATGCCGTCGCCGACGATAAACAACGTGCGGCCGTCGCCGGGTTGCCAGCCGGCGCTGAGTTTTTCCAGCAGCGCGAACTGCGTGTGCGAGGTGTCCTGGAATTCATCGACGAGGATGTGCTGCAGCTTGTAGTCGAGCCGCAGCGCGAGATCGGTCGGCTGCTCGTCGCTGCCGAGTGCCTGCAACGCGGCGAGGCTGGTTTCGACGTGATCGATCAGGCCGGCGCTCTGCATGGCCAGTTGCAATTCCGCCGCCAGCACCGGCAATACGTTCAACAAGGCGGCCAACACCGGCCAGCTGTCGTCGCGATACTGCGCCGGCGGCAAACCTTGCAAGGCCTGCCACGCCGGCAACAGGCCGGCCGCGCTCATTTCTTCGATCAGGCTTTTGAACGCGGTCTTCATGCCGTCGGCGTGCGCCGCCCGGGTTTTGTCCTTGAAGTCGCTCTTGCCGGGGAAGCCTTGTTTGTTGGTGACGGTTTTGCGGAAGCTGCCTTTGTCGGTCAGAAACAGCGCCGCCAGTGCTTCCCAGGCGGCAACTGCGGCGGTTGCCGCCGGTGGCAACAACGCGGCGTCGCCGAAACCGGCAACACTGTCATTGCCGGCATCGGCAAGATTGCGCCACGCATAGCCGGCCAGTTCCATCGCGGCAGCCTGATAGGGCAACAGTTGCGCGCGAGTGGTCTGCAATTGGTCGATCAGCACGTCGCGCATGCATTGTTCCAGCCATGGCCGCTGTGCAGCGGGATCGTGCGCCAGCCGTACCAGTTGTGGTAGCCAGTCGGCGCGGCGTTTCAGCAGATCGAGCAACAGCGTTTCGGCGCGCTGCAGGTTGTTGTGCAGATGCGGCAGCAACCGCGCAATCGGCGCGGCGGCAATGCCGTTGTCGTCGAGCCGGGCCAGCGTGCCGCGCACGGCTTGGCGGAACAGCGCATCGACCTCGGTGGTCAATTCGGGCTGGGCGCCGAAGCCGGCGGCCAGCGGCAGCCGTGTCGTCAGATAACTGGTAAAGCTGTCGATGGTAACGATGCGCAACTGGTTCGGTTGTTGCAGCAAACGCCAGCCTTGCGCGGCATCGCGCTGCAATACCGCCAATGCCAGTTCACGTGTCAGTTGCGCATGGTCGCTGGTGTCGGTCAGGGGTTCGGCCAGTTCGGCCTTGCGCAAGTTGTCGAGCAGGCGATGACGCATTTCGCCGGCAGCCTTGCGGGTAAAGGTGATGGCCAGTATCTGTTCCGGTCGTTCGCACAGGCTCAGCAGTTTGAGCAGGCGCTGCGTCAGCAGTTCGGTCTTGCCGGAACCAGCCGGCGCCAGTACGCAGAACGAGCGGTCGGTTTCGAGTGCGCGTTGACGGGCGTGGCGATCGGCGGCGAGCGAGCTCATGCATCGAGCTCCTGTTGCCGCCGCAGTTCAGCGATGCGGCACAACGCGTGCAGATGACAGTATTGGCAACTGGTGGCGAACTGCGGCGCCACCGTGACGAGTCCCTGCAGGTACTCGTCGGCAAGAGAACCCAGTACCTGTTGCCAATGCCGTTGCAAGCCGGCCCAGTCGGCGGCAGCGACCGCTTTGTGCGCGGCGAATCGCAGCTCGTCGAAGCCTTCGTCGTGCTCGGTGATGCCGCTGTAATCGACTTGCTCCAGAGAAATCCGCGCATGCAGCAAACCGCTGACGGGCTCGTCCGGCGTTTTCTGCTGCAACGCCGCCTGATACAGCCATAGCTGCGGATCGCGCGGGCGTTCGCTCTGCCAATCGGCGCCGGCGACCTTGCCGGTCTTGTAATCGACGATGACGAGACCGTGTTCGGCATGATCGACGCGGTCGAGCCGCACGTTCAGTTGCAGTTGCCGCCAGTGCCAGTCGAGCGCGTATTCCGTCGTCAGCACATTGAACGGGCGGCGCTGGCGTTCGATGTCGAGCCAACGCTGCAACAGCTCCAGCAGTCGTTGCTGTTCCAGTTGACGATATTGCGGCGTCAGCGTGAAGGGATAGCGCCGCACCAGCTGGCGCAGGTTGTCGTCGATAGCCTGGTGCAGGGTGCTCTCGACCACGGCCACATCTGCCAGCGCGAACGAATCGCGCAGTGCCAGCCAGAATTGTTGCAGCACCTTGTGCACCAACTCGCCGACCGCGCTGGCTTGCAACCCGAGTTGGAAGGCCGGCAATTCACGCGCAGCAAGTCGATGAGTGGCGAAGGCCTTGAATGGACACAGGGCCTGTGCCGTCAGCAGCGAACCCGGGCCTTGCAGTTGATCGTCAGCTGGCGGCAGCAAGCCGGGTTCTGCCTGCAACACGGTTTGGCGCGGTGGAAAAATCGCCAGTGCCGGATGCAGCGCGGCCGGCAATGCCGGCTCTTCGATTATCGTTACCGACAGGTCGCGCAACGGTGCCGCCGGCTCGACATCGAGATCATCGAGCTGGCGCGGATGGCTCAGCACCAGTGCCACGCTGCTGCTCTGGTGCCAGCGTTGCCATTGCCGTTCGGCGCGTTCGAGTTCCAGTTGCGGATTGGCGGCCGGCATGTTGCGTTCGCGCTGCAACCGCAACGGCAGCAACGGATTCGGATGCAGCGCAGCAGGCCATGCATCTGCATGCAACTGCAGTACCCACAGATGCGTGAAGTGCAAACCGGCGGCTTCCACCGGCGTCAGGATGCGCACGCCGGCGTTGCCGCGCGTGTTGGGCAACGGGGTGCTGCGGGCGAGTGCCAACAGCGTCGAGATGGCTTGTTGCCGTGTCAGCGGGCCGAACAATTGGGTAGCGGTTTGCGCCGAGTCGAGCCAGCGCTGCCAGGCTGCCGCCAGCACACGCAGCGATGGTGTCTGCAACTGTTCCAGTTGCAACAACTGCTGCCAGTGTTGCAGGAACACCGCCACCCACGCGGCCAGCGGTTGCGGTTGTTTGTGCCGCAATGCCAGCGCGTGCAATTCGAGCAAGGCCTTGCCCAGCACCGGGCAGTGCCAGCGTTGTTCGCCTTGCTGACAGTACTCGCGCAATGCGCCGGTCTGCGTTTGCAATTCGCCTTGCCGGCGCAGCCGCAGTTCCAGCGCAGTGCGGGCAGCGGCTTCGTCGTCGGCACCGCGCAACCAGGGTGAGCGCAGCCATTGGCACAGCTCGCTGCTGTCGCAATGAGGGTCGCCCAGTCGCAGGCTTTGCATTGCGGTATTGAAGAAGGCGTGCGTCGCCAACGTCGGTGTCACCGAGCAATACAGTTCCTGCGGCGGCAGATGTTGGCGGAAGATGCGCAGCAGCGCCGGTGCCAGGCTGTACAGGGCAGGGCAGACAATGCCGATGCGCGCCAGCGGGTCGTCGTGCAGGATGCGTTGACACCACTCGGCGGCAGCGCGCAGTTCGCCGGCAGTGTCGGCAAATGAATAAGCATTGCGTTGCGCCGAAGCCAGCGTGTGCTGCTCTTCCAGCGATTCGACGCCAAGTTCGCGCAGTTGCAGTTGCAAGGCGCGGTACAGCGGTGGTGGATCGTCGAAGCCGAGCCACAGCAGTTTGCGCGGCAACACGGCGGCGGCAACCGCGGCGTGTTCGCGCAGCAGCGTCAGCAACTGCGCCAACCACGCGTTGCCTGCCAGCCACTGCTGTTTCCGGCACCCCTGGTCGAAGCCCTGCAGCCAGCGCCAGGCGATGACGGTATCGGCTTGTGCGCCGTCGTCACCTTCTTGCCACGGTAGATACTGGCGCAGTTCGGCGAGCGATACCTGCCACAACTGCAACTGCGCGCTGGCTTCGCGCAACTGGCGTGCGGTGCCGGCGGTATTGAGCAGCGTCGTGGTGGTTTGCCGGTCGAGATAGTGCTGCCACAACAGTTCTTCTTCGGCCGGAGCGAGCACACGCCAGCCGAATTCGGCTGCATTGCACTGCAACGCCAGCGTTTGCCACAGCTGGCGCAACCACAAATCCACCGCGTAAATTGCCGGAGCTTCCACCACGCGGGTGTTGAGCTGTTGGCAATGCCATTGCCCGAGCAGGTCCTGCCATTGCTGCGCACCGTGATGGTTGGGCAACAGCAGCACGCCGCCGTCGCGCAGGAATTCATCGAGTTGCGACAGGCTAAGCACGTAGCAGTCTCTTACATGTTGGTGTAATTGGGCCCGCCACCGCCCTCGGGCGGTACCCAGCGGATGTTCTGGGTCGGGTCCTTGATGTCGCAGGTTTTGCAGTGCACGCAGTTCTGCGCGTTGATGACGAAGCGCGGGGGTGCTTGTTCGCTGCGCACGACTTCATACACGCCGGCCGGGCAATAGCGCTGCGCCGGCTCGTCGTACTGCGCCAGGTTGAATTCGATCGGCGTCGCCGGATTCAGCAACTGCAAGTGGCAGGGCTGGTTCTCTTCGTGGAAGGTGTTGGACAGATAGACCGAACTGAGGCGGTCGAACGTCAGCACGTTGTCTGGCTTGGCGTAGGTCAGGCGCTGGCTGTGATCGGCGGCTTTCAGCGTGGCGTGATCGGGTACTTCGTCGCGCAGCGTGAACGGCAACTTGCCGCGGAAAATGGTTTGGTCGAGCCACGCAAAAGCAGCGCCGAAAAACGTGCCGAGTTTGTGTTGCGCCGGTGCCGTGTTGCGCGAGCGGTACAACTCTTCATGCAGCCATGATTGTTCGAATGCGCGTTGATAGCTTTCTATCAACAATGGCGGCGTGTCCTGCTGCAGCGCCTCGCGCAGCGCGGCGGCGGCCAGCATGCCGGACTTCATCGCCGTGTGCGTGCCCTTGATCTTGAGGAAATTCAGGAAGCCGGCGTCGTCGCCGACCAGCAAACCGCCGGGAAACGCCAACTGTGGCAACGACTGCAAACCGCCCTTGACCACGGCCCGCGCGCCATAGGCCAGCCGTTTGCCATCCTTGAGCACGGCG
>DATJXP010000061.1:0-7571 GCA_035500035.1 Candidatus Acidiferrum sp.
CTGCGGTGAGTCACTGCCAACAAGCTCAAAAGAACTACGTTGCCGTCGGTGATCTGGCAAAGCAAGCGATAATCGCCGACGCGGTACTTCCAGAAGCCTGCCAGGTTGGCGCGCAACGGTTCGCCGCGATCACGCGGATCGGCGCAGTCGCGCGCCAGTTTGTCCAGGTATTTTCTGATGCGGAGCTGGACCGGGCGGCCCAGGCTCTCAAGATCGCTTGCGAACCTTGGGTCGTACAGGATCTTCCAGGCCGAGTTCCTTCCAGAGTTGCTCAATGGGCCTCCTTGGCCGTTTGCTCTTGATGCGTTCCATCACGATGGCCAGTTCTTCCAGCTCCTCGATCTTTTCGACCACGGCGTCGCGCAGGATGCGGCTCTGGTTCAGTCCAAGCCGGCTCACGACGGCATCAAGGCGTTCCTTGACGTCGGCCTCGACGCGAAAGGTCATCATGCCCATGGGGAGAATCCTGAGTAAGTTGAAGTGCGCGCCATTTTAAGTATTACATGTATTACAAAGCAATCAAGGTGACCAGCATGCCCTGTATGAGTTGTAGTACATAAAAGGAGTGCTCGCCAATTTTTTTGGCCCGAAAAGCATAGGGCCTCCGGAGAGGCCCTGCGGCTAAGGTCAACTGTACTTGCGGTCTGGCTTACTTCAACACCTCTTGCCTCACATAAACCGCCACGCTCTTCAACTCATCCGGTTTGAACGCGGCGCCGAATGACGGCATCTTCTGGCCGCCGCGGGTGGCGGTGGAGAAGATGTGTTCGACGGTAGCGTTCTTCGGCATCGCGCCGCCCTCGGCGTGGCCGCCCTGGCCATCGACGCCGTGGCAGGCGTTGCACACCAGGCCGTAGATTTCCTTGCCGCGCGCCAGGTTCACTTCGCCGGCGGGCAGCGGCATATCGGGTTGCGGTGCCACGTTGGCAGTGGCGGTGTTCTGCTGGCCGGCGTTATTGATCGACGGCGGCGGCGCGGCGGCAGTCACTGTCGCGCTTTGATCTTGCTTGCCGTCGAGCGACAGCAACCACAGGCTGTCGCTCTTGCCGCCGCCGGCAAACAAACTGCCGCCGGCGAACACCAGGATTTTCTGCTTGCCGTTGTGCGTGAACACCACCGGGCTCGGTACCGCCGGTGCATCGAGCTGGAAGCTCCACAGTTCATTGCCGTTGGCGCTGTCGTACGCCATCAGCTTGCCGTTGTTGCGGCTGATCAGCAGCAAGTCGCCGGCGGTGACGGTGGCGCCAGTGGTGCAACCGTTTTGCTGTTCCTGCTTCCACACGATCTTGTGCGTGCGCACGTCCACCGCGATCTGGTACGAATGACGAGTAGTGCCGCGCGGCAACTGGAACGCGCCGCCGTAGATCATGTTGCCGGTCTGCACGCCGAGATCCTTCGGCGTCCAGTCCTGCATCACGGCACCGCCGATGCTTTCGCTGGCGCACAGGTACAGGTTGCCACTGCGCGGATCGTACGCAGTCGGCATCCAGTTGGAGCCTGACAGCGGCGCGTAGAGTCCACCCTTGCGGCCATACGGGGTGTAAGTGCAACCGTTGTTGACCAGCGTGTAACCTTCGGGCGCCTTGTCGATGCAGTGATTGATCATGGAGTCGCCCTGCGGAATCGGCTGCGTGGCGGCAGTCTGCTGCTCCGGTTCCTGCGGCACCGGCACGTCCTTGATCTCGGTAAGGCCCTGGCCGGTGACGCGATCGAGAATGAACAGGTAACCGCTCTTGCTGATCTGCGACAACCCCTTGCGCATCACGCCGTCTTTCTCGACATCGAACAACACCACCGGGCTCGAGGCGTCGTAGTCCCAGATGTCGTGCCGCGTTTCCTGGAAGTGCCACTTGTAGGCGCCGGTGTTGAGATCGAGGGCCAGAATGGAAATGGTGAACAGGTTGTCGCCCTTGCGGATGCCGCCGTTGAGATCAGGCGAGGCGTTGCCGGTGCTGAAGTACATCAGGCCGAGTTCGGGGTCGATCGCTGCGGTTTGCCAGATCGGCGCGCCGCCGTATTTCCACGAGTCGTTGTCGGCTGGCCAGCTGTCATGACCGAACTCACCGGGGCCGGGCACGGTATAGAAGGTCCACAGGTTCTTGCCGGTGGCGGCGTCGAATGCCTGCATGCTGCCGCGCACCTGATATTCACCGCCGGCAACACCGGCGAACACTTTGCCGTCGTAGTAACGCGGCGCGCCGGTGAGGCTGTAGCCGGCCTTCGGATCGGCCACTGTGGTGTCCCAGATCACGTTGCCGGTTTTGGCGTCGAGTGCCAGCAGGTGTGCATCGAGCCGGGGCACAAACACCTTGCCGTCGCCGACAGCGATACCGCGCACGGCCCAACCGCAGCAGACCACGACGCCCTTAGGGTCGAGCCCGGCGGTGTACTTCCACAAAATCTTGCCGGTATCGACGCTGATCGCGAACACGTCGTTCTGGCCGGTGACGTGGTAGATGATGCCGTCATAGACCAGCGGTTCGCCCTGGCCGCTGTGCTGCGCGCCAAGACCGGAATCGAGGTGCACCTGCCACTCGGCTTTGACCTGCGCGATGTTGCTCTTGTTGATGTCGGCCAGCGGCGAGTAGCGCTCGTTGCTCAAGCTGCCGCCGCTGGTGATCCAGTTGTCGGTGGGCTGCGCCGCCAGTTGCTGCGCGGTGAAGGCCGGGATCGGATTGCCAGCGACCGGTGCATTGGTCTGGGTGCCGGCCGGTTCCGGTTTGGAGCAGGCGCCGAGCAAGAGGGCCGCCAACAGCAGCGCCGCGGTAGTGGTGCGATGCAAGGTTTTGCTATGTTGTACTGATGACATGGTGTGGCCTTCCCCTTGAGTGAACGCCAGCGAACTTAGCAGGTTTGCCTGGGGAGGAAAACGCCGCCTTCGACAGGATGCCCGCATGAAAACACCGGCGCGACTTTGCCTCGCGTTATTGACCGCATTGGCGGCGATGACGTGTGCGGCAACGGAAGCGGGCGACTACGTCAGCGTCTCCGGCACGCACCTCAGGCAACACGGCAAGCCTTATTACATCGCCGGCACCAACCTCTGGTACGGCGCCCATCTCGGTTCCACCGGCGTCGGCGGCAATCGCCCGCGCTTGTTGAAGGAACTCGACACGCTCTCCGCGCTCGGCATCAACAACCTGCGCGTGCTGGCGATCTCGGAAGCCAGCGACATTCCCGGCGCGGTGAAACCGGCCACTACCAATGGCTTCGGTCATTACGACGAGCAACTGCTGGTCGGCCTCGACTTTCTGCTCAGCGAAATGGCCAAGCGCGGCATGACGGCGGTGCTGTACCTGAACAACTACTGGCAGTGGTCGGGCGGCATGTCGCAGTACCTGGCATGGGTAGAAGGCGAACCGATGAAAGACCCGGAAGTCACCGGCGACTACCCGGCCTTCATCACCAACTCGGCGCGGTTCTATCGCAGCGACGAAGCCAATAAACAATATCGCGCCACGGTGGCGATGCTGCTCGATCGCGTCAACACGATCACCAATACGCATTACCGCGACGATCCGGCCATCATGGCGTGGCAACTGGCCAACGAACCGCGACCCGGCGTCGACAGCGCCAGCGATGACGACAAACAAATCTATGCCCAGTGGATCGACGACACTGCCAAATACATCCACTCGCTCGACAGTCATCACCTCGTCACCACCGGCAGCGAAGGCTTGAAGGGCAGCGCCAACGACGGCGCGCTGTACCTCAAGGTGCACAGCTCGCCGTACATCGATTACGTCGACTTTCACCTGTGGCCGCGCAATTGGGGTTGGTACCGGCCAGAGCGGCCGGACAAGAGCTGGGACGAAACTGCCAGGCGCAGTCTCGACTACCTGCAGTGGCATCTCGAAGCCGCCGAACGTTTGCACAAGCCCATGGTGCTCGACGAATTCGGCCTCGACCGCGACTGGGGGTTTCTGGCGCCGAATACGCCGACGCAATTCCGCGACCGTTTCTATCGGCTGGTATTGAACTATCTCTATGACAACGCCAAGGCGGGTGGTGCTGCAGCGGGCTCCAATTTCTGGACCTGGAGTGGCGCCGGCCGCCCGCGCGATTCCACTTATCAATGGCAACGCGGCGATGATTTGACCGGCGATCCGCCGCAGGAACGCCAAGGCCTCAATGGCGTGTACGACAGCGATCGCAGTACGCTGCAACTCATCAAGCAACAGGCGCAGCAATTGCGCGCGCTCGCCAACAAGGACACCAAACCATGAGTCCGGAAGATCTGCGTCTGATCGTTGCCGCCGTCATCGGTATCGCCGCGTCCATCGTGCTGGTGGTGCGCGCGCGCTTGCATCCGTTCCTCGCACTGTTGTGTGGCGCGTTCGCCGCCGGCTTGTTGGCTGGCTTGAATACCACTGATACAGCTGCGGCTGTGCAGAAAGGCGCGGGTGACATCCTCGGCGGCACTGGGCTCGTCGTCGCGCTCGGTCTGTCGCTTGGCGCCATGCTGCATATCTCGCAGGGCGCGGCGACCCTGGCGCGCGGTGCCTTGTCACTCACCGGTACTCGCGGCGCGCCATGGGGCAGCCTGCTGGCCTCGATGGTGATAGGGCTGCCGCTGTTTTTCGAAACCGGCCTCGTATTGCTATTGCCCATCGTCACCGCGGCCGCAGTGGCGCTCGACGGCGGCAACGCACGCGACGAAGCCAAATTGAAATTGATACTGCCGGCGTTGGCCGGGCTGTCGATCATGCACGGGCTGGTGCCGCCGCATCCGGGTCCGTTGTTGGCGGTCGATGCGTTGAAGGCCAATCTCGGCCGCACCATCGGTTACGGTATCGTGGTGGCGATCCCGATCGGCATCGTCGCCGGGCCGCTGTTGGCGCGCTATCTCGCACGCGGCGTCACGTTGAGCGAGCCGGCGTTGCCGCCAAACGACGTGCACGTCGATCCGCCGCGCGGCAGCGTCGCGCTGATCGTCGTGCTGTTGCCGGTGGTGTTGATCACGGCTGGCCAGGTGGCCAACGTGTTGCCGTCGCTGGCGTGGCTGGGCAAGGTGGCGAGCCCGGTGCTGGCATTGCTGCTGGCCAACCTGGTGGCATTGCCTTTGCTGTTCGGCAAACGCTTGTTCGAGCGCGCGTTGCAATCGGCGATCTGGTTGGAAGCGATGACGCCGGCCGGCGCGATTCTGCTTTCCATCGGTGCCGGCGGTGCGTTGAAACAGGTGCTGGTGGCGGCGGGCTTGTCGGATTTGCTGGCACGACTGGCCACGGCACACGCGTTGTCGCCGATCCTGCTGGCGTGGTTGATCGCCGTCGGCGTGCGCTTGTCCACCGGCTCCGCCACGGTGGCGACCATTACCACGGCCGGCGTGATTCCGAAGGTGATCGCTGCTTCGACCGTGGCGCCGGAGTGGGTGGTGCTGGCCATCGGTGCCGGCTCGCTGTTCTTCTCGCACGTCAACGATCCCGGTTTCTGGCTGGTGCGCAGTTATATCGGCACCACTACCGCCGGCACCTTCCGCACGTGGTCGCTGATTGAGACGGTGGTGTCGGTGTTGGGTTTGTTGTTGGTGTTGATCGGCAGTCGGTTTTTTTGACTGGAGGTCGATGATCTGCGCTGGCCATTGGCCAGATTTGTACTATGTTGCAGTCGGACAGGGCTTGCATGTGTTGCCAAGCGCCTGCGTGCAAAAGGATTTGCCAATGCCGACGATATTGCGAGCCGGGCCTTTCCGGTTCTTCTTTTTTGCGAGTGACGGCCGGGAGCCGCCGCATGTACATGTCGAAAGGGATGAAAAGCTGGCAAAATTCTGGTTATCGCCGGTGCGGATTCAAAGCAGTGGCGGGTTCGGCCGCAATGAGCTGAATCGCATCAAGAACATCGTAGTAACCCACGAGCAGGAATTACTGGAGAGCTGGCGTGACTACTTCAGCAACTAAATTGGCCCCGATCGTAGCGCTCGATGTGAGCGTCACCGATTCGGCATTGACCGTTGCTCTGAGCGATGGCCGCACGCTTGCAGTCCCGTTGGCCTGGTTCCCACGCTTGCTGCAAGCCTCGGCGCAAGAGCGTGCAGAGTGGCGATTGACCGGCAAGGGGCAGGGTATTCATTGGCCGTTGCTGGATGAAGACATCAGCGTTGCCGGTTTGCTGGCCGGCATTCCTTCGAGAGAAAGCACAAGTTCCCTGGCAAAGTGGCAGCAGAGCCGCCAATGAAAATGGCTTTGCGGTGGGTGGTCTGGGCAGGGTTGCTGCTTTCATTCTCGACGTTCGCCGGGCCGTCGGTGTATCAGCAAGCGCCAAACGATGCGCGCGCAATCACGGTCGTTGCGGCGAATGACGGCAAGCAGGATGCCAGCGCCGCCATTCAGGCTGCGCTCGACTCCGCCGAAGCAAAAGGCGCCGGCGGCATCGTGCTGCTGCCGGCTGGCCGCTATCGCCTGACGAAAACGCTGTACCTGTGGCCCGGCGTACGCCTGATCGGTGTTGGTGCCTCACGGCCGGTGCTGCTGTTGGCTGACAACACGCCAGGTTTTCAGCAGGGCGTGAAGCACATGGTGATCTTCACCGGCCGCGGTCCCGAAGCGAAGAGCAAGGTGCCATTCCCGCCAGCGGGCAGCGTGCCGTTCCGCGACGACATCGCCGATGCCAACTCCGGCACCTTCTATTCAGCGATAGACAATATCGATATCGAGATCGGCAAAGGCAATGCGGCAGCCGCTGCAATCCGTTTCCACGCCGCACAGCACGCGTTTCTGCGGCACATGGAGTTTCAGCTCGGCTCCGCGTTTGCCGGTATTTATCAAGCCGGCAACTACGTCGAAGATTTGCACTTCCATGGTGGCCGCTACGGCGTCGTCAGCGAGAAAACTTCGGACGCGTGGCAGTTCGCGCTGATCGATTCCAGTTTCGACGGCCAGCGCGACGCCGCGATCCGCGAACACGAAGCCAGCCTGACGTTGATCAACGTGGCGATCAGCAACACGAAGACCGGCATCGATATCGATCAAGGCTATGGCGACTGGCTGTGGGGCAAGAACGTGCGCTTCGATCATGTGACGCGCGCCGGCGTGGTGATTTCCAACGAGAACAACGTTTACACGCAGATCGGTTTTGACCATGCACTGGCATCCAACACACCGACATTTGCATTGATGCGCGACAGCGGCCGCAAGCTCGAGCCGGCCGGCCGCAATTATCGCGTCGATGAGTTCACTTATGGTCTGACGCTGCCGCAGTTCGGCGCCCTGGGTGACTACACCACCCGGCTGCGCAGCACACCGCTCGGCACAGTGCCGCCGCTGCCAACCGCCATGCGCGCATTGCCTGCGATGAAAGAGTGGACCAACGTGCGCGACCTCGGCGCCAAGGGCGACGGCACCACCGACGACACCGCCGCGTTGCAGGCGGCGATCGATGCGCATCGCGTGCTGTGGTTTCCGAGCGGCTTCTATCGCGTCACCGACCGGCTGATGCTGAAGCCGGACACGGTGCTGATCGGCCTGCATCCTGGCAACACGCAGATCATGCTGGCGGACGGGTCGGCGCCTTATCAGGGCGTCGGCGCCCCGCGAGCGCTGATCGAGGCGCCCAAGGGCGGCGACAATATCGTG
>DATJXP010000062.1:0-5234 GCA_035500035.1 Candidatus Acidiferrum sp.
GTGTGGCGGGAGGCTCATCGCGCAAAGCCGGTTCGGGTTGCTGCCGCAGCAATCCCAATGCAGTCCATAGCGTCCGTGATGGATGTTCGGCGTCGGCGGCTTTGGCGAATTGCTGCTTGCCCAGCTTTTGCCCGACGGCATCGGTGATCAGCGGGATGTGGGCGTAGCGGGGAGTGGGCAGACCGAGCAGGCGCTGCAGGTACAGCTGTCGCGGTGTGGAGTCCAGCAGGTCGTTGCCGCGCACAATGTCGGTGATCTGTTGCCAGCCGTCATCCACCACCACGGCCAGTTGATAGGCAAACAGTCCATCCTTGCGCAGCAGGACAAAATCGCCGACATCCCGCGCCAGGTTCTGATCGATACGGCCCTGTATCCTGTCGGTGAAACCGATGGTTTCATCCGGGACATTACAGCGTATTGCGCCGGCTTCCGTTGCAGGAACCGACACGTGTCGACACGTACCCGGGTAGATGTCATGGCCCACCAACTGCAAGCGCGAACAGCGGCAACGATACAACAGGCCGGTCTGCATCAATGTGTCCAACCCCGTGTGATAAGCGTCGATGCGTTGGCTTTGATGGATCACCGGGCCATCCCAGTGCAGGTGCAACTTTTCCAGGGTCCGCAGGATGTCATCAGCTGCTCCCGGCATTTCGCGCGGCGGATCGAGATCTTCCATGCGCACGAGCCACAGGCCCTGCGCTGCTTTGGCATCCAGAAAGCTGGCAAGCGCAGCTACCACCGATCCCAAGTGCAACGGGCCGGTGGGAGAAGGGGCAAAACGCCCGCGATAGGGTGAATGGGCTCCGGACGCGGAACCCATGGCCGGATCAGGCGCTGCCGACCTGGCGTTCCTTGATTTCATCAAGGGTTTTGCAGTCGATGCATTTGTTGGCGGTGGGACGCGCTTCGAGACGGCGGATGCCGATCTCGACACCGCAGGAATCGCAGTAGCCGTAGTCGTCATTGGCGATCAGTTCGATCGTGCTGTCGATCTTCTTGATCAGGCGGCGTTCGCGATCACGCGTGCGCAGTTCGAGACTGAATTCCTCTTCCAGCGTGGCGCGATCGGCCGGATCGGGTGGATTGGCGGCTTCATCCTGCATATGGTGTACGGTGCGATCGACTTCCTGCATCAACTCGTCGCGCCAGTTCAGCAGAATTTTGCGGAAGTGGTCTTTTTGTCTTTCATTCATGTACTCCTCGCCCTTTTGCATCACATAGGGCGTAAAGCCCTTGTTGGCTGCTTGCAACGGAGAGGCCATGCCGGCGCCGGGAGCTGGCTGGGACGATTTCGGTGACGCCGGTTTGGATTTGGCGGTGGCGGATTCTTTGCTGATCATAGTTGTTGCGGATTTGACTGGTTTGGTGGTCGGACTGGCGCCTTTTGGAGATGCCAGATTCGTGCCGGTTTTGGCCGGCACGGTATTGGACTTGGCGACAGGTTTGGCGGGTTTGCCAGCAGCGGGTTTGGCGGCCGACTTCGGCGCAGGTTTGGCAGCGGGTTTTTTGGGAGCGGCTTTGACGGTTTTGGAGACTGCTGGCTTGCCCTTCGGTTTGGTTTTTGGCGTGGCTTTCGGTGCGATAGCGGTTTTCTTGACGGACGCTTTCGGCTTGCTCTTGTTCGCGGGTTTGGCGGCTTTTTTCACGGATTTCTGCGCGGCCGGTTTCGCCTTGCCAGCGGAGGAGCCTTTTTTCACGGTTTTTGTTTTAGCCATCGTGGGTACCCTGCTTCAAAATTGACGAACCGTCGTTAATGCCAGGTAACACTTCAGCCGCACAGAGCTGAACCCTGTTTTTGGAAAGCGCGCACGCTACCAGATTCCACCTTGCCATACCAGAACCTGCGCCTGCCGTTCGGCGTGCACTTGCGCCAGCACAACGGAGCGTCACCGTGCCGTCGGCAGTGTGGGCAGTTCCGTCTCGTCGAGAAAGACGTCGCCAGCAACGACTTCGCAGGTGAACGACCACAACTGATCGCCCTGGCAAGGGCCACTGACGCAGAAGCCGGTATCGAATAAGAACAGCGCACCATGCGTGCTGCACTGCAAGTGTGCACCGTCCGCGCTGAGCAGTTGCGCATCCTGCCATGCCAACGGGATGCCGAGGTGCGGACAGCGATTAAGAAAGATTCGCACCGCGTTGTCGCCGGTACGCACTGCCAGCAGGTGATGGTCGCCGACTTTGACCCGTCGCGGCTTGCCCGCGACGAGGTCGTCCAGTCGGCACAATTGCAGCATGTTCAGCCGAGTGCTTGCGCGAAATCAGCAAGCAGGTCGTCGGTGTCTTCGATGCCGATGGACAGCCGGATCATCGAATCGGCGACGCCCATCGACGCGCGCCGCTGCGGACCCATCTCCCAGAAAATGGTGTGCGCCACCGGGATGCCGAGAGTGCGCGTGTCGCCCAGGTTGCTCGAGGTGATCACCAGATCCAGCTTGTTGAGCAGATCGAAACAATCGACTCCGTTGGCCAACTCGATGCTCAGCAAGGCGCCAGCTTTGCGGAACAGCTGCTGCGCGCGTGCATGTTGCGGATGCGATGCCAAGCCCGGGTAGAACACCTTGGCTACTTTCGGGTGACGGCTGCAGAACTGCGCTATCGCCAGTGCGTTGTCGCACGATTTATCCATGCGCAGCGCCAGCGTGTCGGCGCCGACCGAAATATGGTGCGCAGCCTCAGGCCCCAACGAACCACCCATGTCGCGCAGGCCTTTCTTCTTGATCTGCTGGATGCCCCACAACGGCTGGTCGACACTTTTGTAGGTGTCGTAAATGTTCGGATAACGCGACCAGTCGTACAGGCCGGTGTCCGTCACCGCGCCCGCCAACGCATTGCCGTGCCCACCGATGTACTTGGTCAGTGCATTGACGACGAGCGAAGCGCCCACCGTTTTCGGCTGAAACAGCCAAGGCGACGTCATTGTGTTATCGACGATGTACAGCAACCCTTGTTGGCGGCACAGCTCGCCGATGCCGGCGAGATCGGCCACTTGCGTCACCGGATTGGCAATGGTTTCGACGAACACGATGCGTGTGTTCGGCTGTAGCGCCTTCGCCACGTTGGCGGCGTCGGTGGCATCGACGAAAGTGACATCGATGCCAAAGGTCTGCAGCGTGCCGAAGAAGCTGTTGGTATTGCCGAACAGGAACGCACTCGACACGATGTGGTCACCCTGGCGCAGCAGCGTCAGCATCGTCGCCGCGATGGCTGCCATGCCGGTGCCGAAACACACACTGGCGATGCCGTCTTCCATGCCGGTGATCTTGCGCGCCAGCGTCTCGACCGTGGGATTGCTCTGACGGCCGTACGAATAGCCGCCTTTGCGACCTTGGAAGACGGCGGCGATTTCGCGCGCGTCCTCGTAGCCGAACGCGACGGAAGTATGGATCGGCTTGTGCAGTACGCCGTGCTCGGGCTTTTCCCTGCGATCGGCATGCAGCACAGTAGTGGTGAATTTTTTCTTGCTCATGATAGTTCCGGTCCGGGAAAACAGGCCCGGGATTGAGAAGTTGCCATGATACCTGCGCCGGGCTTCGCAGTGCTATTGGCGCTGACTTGCGCTACCATGCCGGCTCCTTACCGACTTCGCGAGGATGCTCCATGACCATAAGGCCCGTCCTTATCATGGCAGTGCTCTGCTTGTTGACCGCCTGTGCCAGCAAACAGCCTGAATACGTGTACAAGCCGCAAACCCCTGATGCCAAAACCGCCGCCGACAACGCCGCGGCGATGAAGGCCCAGGCTGAGGCCGAGGCCCAGCGCCAGCAACAGGAAAAAGCAGTGGCCGCGGAGCAGGCGGCGCAGAAGGCGGCTCAACAGGCAGCCCAGCAGGCAAAAGAAGATGCCGCGCAGGCCGAAGCCGCCAAGGCGCTGGCCGACGACCGCGCCAAGCAGGAAGCCACCAGGCAAGCCGCTGCCTCCAGGTTCCAGTCAACGACGGGCGGCAAGACCCAGGCTGCCACGGCCGACAAACGCGCGGCGGAAATCGCCAAGCAACAGGCGCGCATTGCCGAGTTGCGCAAGAAGATCGCCGCCAACAAGGCGGAAACCGCCAAAGTCGAAAGTGCCAATGCCTCATTGAAGCAGGCCATTACCGCCGCCGAATCGCTGTCGGCAACATTGACTGCGGAACAGCAGAAGTATTCGACCGCCGATCCCAAGACCGGCAAGACGGCAGAGCCACTCGCCAAATCCAAAATCGAAGAGCTGACGGCTGAAGTCGATCGTTTGCGCAAGGAAGCCAATACGCTGACCGGTACCCCCACGAAATAGCTGTTTTTACCTCGCCGCCCCTGCAGCCGGCAGCCTGCGCGCGGCTTTAATTCGGGTCGGGGCCTATGGTAGAGTGCGCCCGGTTTTTTGCGGGCAAAATGCCCCGATTCCAATTACAACAACCTCATTCTTCATCGCTTGGTTCCACACATAACCGGGAGTTAACTGCATGGCAGGTTCCGTCTTATTGATCATTGCGCTATCCGTGTTCGGACTCGCAGTCGCCTTCTTCTACATGAAAAAGGTCACGGCCATTCCGCTCGATCTGGGTCTGTCCAAGGACGACAGCGACAAGCTCAAGGCCATTCATGGCGCGATCGCCGAAGGCGCGATGGCGTTCCTGAAACAGGAATACAAGGTCCTGTTGTGGTTCATGCTCGGTTTTGCCGTCGTGATCGGTCTGTTGACCGACAACCACGAAACTCCCAACACCAATGAAGGCTGGTACACGGCTGGTGCGTTCCTGTTCGGCGCCGCCATCTCGATTCTGTCCGGCTACATCGGCATGAAAGTCGCGACTGCCGGCAACGCCCGCACCACCGTAAGTGCCCGCAACGGCCTGGCCGATGCGTTCGTCGTCGCCATCAACTCCGGTGCCGTGATGGGTTTTGCGCTGGTGAGCCTGGCGACGCTGGGCTTGATCGTTATCTACCTTGTGATGAAGGCTCTGCTGAGCGATATACCCAACAACGTGCTGATGGAAGTGATCGCCGGCTTCGGCCTTGGCGGTTCCACCATCGCGTTGTTCGCTCGCGTTGGCGGCGGTATCTTCACCAAGGCGGCTGACGTCGGTGCCGACCTCGTCGGCAAAGTGGAAAAAGGCATCCCTGAAGACGATCCGCGCAACCCGGCAGTGATCGCCGACAACGTCGGTGACAACGTCGGCGACGTCGCGGGCATGGGTGCCGACCTATTTGGTTCCTGCGCCGAGAGCACCTGTGCTGCGCTGGTAATCAGTG
>DATJXP010000063.1:0-4562 GCA_035500035.1 Candidatus Acidiferrum sp.
TTGCATTGTGCAAGGCGATCGTCAGTGTGCTGATTCCGTTCGGCGCGATGTTCGCTTTCTCGAAGCTGAGCGTCAGCGTCGGCGCGATGTCGCCGCTCGGCGTGGTCACGGTGAGACTCGCATTGGCCGCGGAGGTACTGGCGCCGAGGCTCGTCTGCAGTGCGCCGGCACCGACGCTGTTGGCATAGCTCGCCGGATTTGCCGCCGCAACCGAAACAGTGACCGTGCACGATCCGTTCGCCGGAATCTGCGCACCAGGCATCAGCGCGACGGTGTTGCCGCCAGGCGCGGCGCTCACAGCGCCGTTAGCGCAAGTCGTCGCTGCGGACGACGGATTGGCCACGACGAGTCCATTCGGAAACGTATCGGCCAGGCTGGCCGAAAGCTGCGCCGTTACGGCGTTTGCGTTGGCGAGTGTCAATGTCAGTGTCGACGTCGTTCCTGCGACGATCGACGTTGGCGCGAACGCCTTCGTCATCGTCGGCGCTATAGCGGTGATGTTCAGAGTTGCGCTGGCCGACGCCGCGCTGTTGCCGACGTCGGTGTGAAGCGCGCCGGCCGGGATCGTGTTGATGAAACTGCCCGGTGCATCGCCGATGACATGCGCGGTCATCAGACACGAACTTTGTGCGGGAATGTGCGCGTTTTGCTGCAATGTCAGCGTGCTCGAGCCCGGTGTGGCCAAGGCCACACCACCCGCGCAGTTGGTGCTGGCGTTGGCAGGACTGGCGATCCGTACATGCGACGGCAAAGTGTCGACGAGGTCTTCGTCCACCGAAATATCTCTGTGGTTGCCGTTTTGCAACGTGATTTGCAATGTGCTGATGCTGCCGTTGAGCATGATCGTCGACGGAGAAAATTGTTTGGCCACGGTGGGCGTGACCGATGCAATGGCGAGTGTGTCGCTGGCGTCGGCGGGACTGTTGCCCAAATCCGTTTGCAACGTGCCGGCGTCGATCGTATTCATGTACACACCGGCATCGTTGGAAGTCACGCGCACGCTGACGAAGCATGAACTCTGCTGTGGAATCTGGACGCCGGCGGGAAGCGTGACCGAATCGCCGCCAGGCGTCGCGGTCACCGCACCGCCGCCGATACAGTTACTGGCAGGATTGGCAGGATTGGCCGCTTCGAGTCCTAATGGAAAGTTATCGGTGAAATCCTGCAGCAAGGTCGCTGCCGTGTGATCGGTGTTGTTCAGCGTGATCGTGAGGACGCTATTGTCGCCTAGCACGATAGCTGCCGGCGTGAACTGTTTGGCCACCGTCGGTGGCGAGGTGCTGACGTTGAGCGTCGCCGTGGCAGGATCCGGATTGTTGCCGAGATCGGTCTGCAGCGTGCCGGCGGCGACCGTGAGGCTGAGCATGTTCGGCGGCGGCAGGTTTTTCGGCACCACGCGTACGCTGAAGAAGCAGGAGCTTTGCGCCGGAATCTGCACCATGCCGCTGCCGTCGCTGGTCAGAGTGGCGGTGCCGGCATCGGCAGTGGCGACTTCGGCGTGATGCAGACAGTTGGAAGTGGGTTGGGGCGCCTTCGCGTTCTTCAGCATCGGATCGAGATTGACGACGAAATCCGCGGTCAGATTCGCCGCGGTCACCTGTGTATTGCTGAACGTGATCGTGAGCGTACTGAAATCGCCGTAGACGATGCTGGTCGGATTGAACGACGCGGCGATCGTCGGCGGCGCGGCAGCGTGTGCGCACAGTGTGGCAAGACAGATGGCGGCAAAAAACAGCGCTCGAATTTTCATCGCATACCTCGACAAAGCGTCCCGGCAACTCGGTTCACGCGCGCGGCGCCGACTTGGGCGCAGTGCTTTCAAATTCCGCTTCCAGCCGAGCGTAGAACAAATCGGCTTTCTCCGCACGCAACGCGGCAATCAGCGCATCGGCCTCGGCTTCGCCGCAGATGAACTCGACCAGCACCGGCACGTCGCCGGCCAGCTCAAAAAAGTGTTCCTCGTGCAGGCGTCCGTGCCGGCCATAACCGGCGATCGCGCGGAATGCGGAGCCGCCTTGGAGGCCGCGTGTGAGTGCGAACTCGAGCAGCCATTCGTGCATCAGGCGGCCGCCATGCTTGCGGCTCTCATACGTATAAAAACGCAGATGTATACCTTTCATGGCGCACCTCATCCTTTGACCAGCAGACGCACGATGCCGATGCCGGCGAGCGTCATCAGCAGCGAACCGATCAGGTGCGTGGCGATGATCGCCGCGCTCCAGCCGTATTGCTGGCGCATCAGCAACGTCACGGTCTCGGCCGAGAACGTCGAGAACGTGGTTAGGCCGCCGCAGAAGCCGGTGGTGACAAACAGGCGCAGTTCCGGCGGCAGACTCTGGAACTGGCCAAACGTGCCCATGGCGATGCCGATGATCAAGCCGCCGAGCAGGTTTGCCGCAAGCGTGCCGAGCGGCATCGCCGGCAACAGTGGGTTGAGCATGATGCCGAAACCCCAGCGCAGCAGCGCGCCGAGGAAGGCGCCGGTTCCGACGGCGAAAAACGCTGGCAAGCCCATGGCGTCTCCTGTAATCGAGTCCGCTGGCTGTGCGCGCTGTGCCGGGAATCGGGCAACGCCTGCGCGCGTCCGCTCGCGGACGGTTGGCAGGCATCATCAGCCGAAGCGGCGGTTGCGAGCCTCGCGTCCGATCCGTCGCCGGCGCGCCGAGACTCCGAGGAGGAATGCCATCTCCCGTGTGTTCAGGCATGGTAACGCAAACTGGCGCCGCATCGTCAAGCCTGTCTTGCGTATGATGCGCGCATAAGCACGACGTTCCAAAATCCTGCGCATGACCGCCACTGCCTTGCCGCATCGACACGTGCTTGCCTTGTTGCTTGCGTCGCTGTCGATGTTCGGCCCTTTCTGCATCGACGCGATCTTCCCGGCATTCCCGGCGATCGCAGCGCAGTTCGGTGCCAGTCCGCTGGCGATGCAGCAGACCATCAGCGTGTACCTGGTTTCCTATGCCGCGATGTCGCTGCTGCTCGGCGCGTTCTCCGACGCCTGGGGCCGGCGGCGCGTGATCCTGTGTGGCGTCATGGTATTTCTGGTCGCCTGCGTCGGTTGCGCGCTGGCGCAGTCGATGCCGATGCTGCTGCTGTTTCGTGCACTGCAGGGCACCAGCGCAGGACTCGGCCTGATCGTCGGGCGGGCGCTGGTGCGCGATTGTTTCGAAGGCGCGCAGGCGCAGAAACTGATGGCGCAAATCAGCATGATCTTCGGTGTCGCACCTGCGGCCGCGCCGATCGTCGGCGCCTGGCTGGTGAGCCTGGGAAGTTGGCACACGCTGTTCTGGGCGATGGCCGGATTCGCTGCCGTGTTGCTGCTGTTGTGTTTTTTCGTGCTGCCGGAAACGCATCCGCCCGAGCAGCGCTTGCCGTTGTCGCCGCGGCCGTTGCTGGCGCGCTACGCGACGATCATCGTCGATCCCGGTTTTTTGTTGCTGGCCGGTACGATCGTGCTGAGTTTCGCCGGCTTGTTCCTGTACGTGGCGAGTGCGCCGGGTTTCATTTTGACCGTACTGCGTCTCGCACCGGACCAGTTCTATTGGCTGTTCGTGCCGGCGATCAGCGGCTTGGTGCTGGGTTCGATCCTGGCGGGACGCATGGCCGGCCGCGTCAGCGTGCGCATGACGCTCAACATCGGCAACGCGATCATGCTGGGGGCGGCGTTCCTCAACGTGCTGATCGCGACGACGGTGATACCGGCGCGCGTGCCGTGGGCGGTGTTGCCGATCGGTGTTGCCGGCATCGGACTGAATTTCATCGCGCCGACCGTCAACCTGCTCGTGATCGACCGCTTTCCGCGCTTCCGCGGCTCGGCGTCGTCGGTGCAGGCGTTTCTCTCGCTGTCGTTTTGCGCGATGCTCGCCGGTCTCGGTTCGCCGTGGCTGGGCAACGACGCCATGAGTCTGGCGCTGGCGTCGCTCGTGTTGTACGGGCTCGGCTTCGTCGCCTGGCGCGGCTATCGCTGGCGCATCAAGCGCATGCCAAACGCCGATACGCCTGCGGAAAGCTAAGCCGGTGGCGAACCGCCGCCGAGCAGCGCCTTGAGCAGGGAGAGCACTTCGTCTTTCGATCCCATCACGGCGATCTGCTGCTCGCGCGGAAATGCCGTGCCCAGATATACCGAGTAACCGACACCGGCGTCGTTGCCGTCGTCGTCCAGGCGCGGATACGTTTCCACTTTGCCCACGTACATGATGCTGTTGGCGTCGATGTAGCGACCGTCGGGGAGTTTCAGCCAGCGTTGCATGGGCGGGTCGATCCTGTGGGCGGTGTGCGCAGGCTAGTGCGAGCGCGCGGCGGGCGCAAGCGCCACGATGCGCGCCAGACCGTCGCGTCGTCAGTAGATCGAACACGCGTTGCTCAACGTCGACTCGAAACGGTGGGCATTCGCCCAATCCGAACATCGCCAAGCGACACAACACATTGCCGTTGGTGCCATTGGTGCCGTTGCAGCGAGCATGAGCAACGCTTGGCTTGGAAGGCGATGGCATGAGCAAAGGAATTTCCCGGTCGCATTGCACTGCTCCAATGCCGACGAACGATTGCGCGGGGCGCTG
>DATJXP010000064.1:0-2540 GCA_035500035.1 Candidatus Acidiferrum sp.
GGCCATCGTCATCTCCGGCTTCGTATCGGTGACGTTGACGCCCATGCTGTGCGCGCGCGTGCTGAAGGACGAAAAACACGAAAGCCACAACCGCTTCTACCAATGGAGCGAAGCCACGTTCATGGTGTTGCAGAACGCGTACGACCGCACGCTGCAACTGGCGCTGCGGTACCGCCCGCTGATCCTGGGGATCTTCGTGCTGAGCGTCGTCGCCACCTATGCGCTGTTCACGGTGATGCCGCAGGACTTCCTGCCCAGCGACGACACCGGCATGGTGCGCGCCAACGTGCAGACCGCCACCGGCACCGCGTTCGAGCAGTCGGTGGGTTACATGAAGCAGGTATCGAAGATCGTGCAGAACGATCCCGCGGTCGAGAGCGTCAGGGGCGACGAAGGCGGCCAGTTGCTGATCGCGCTGAAGCCGCTGGAAGTACGCAAGATGTCGGCCGATGAGGTCGTCAACAACCTGCGCCGCAAAACCCGCGACATTCCCGGCACGGCGGTCACCTTCACCAACCCGCCGGCGATCCGCGTCGGCGCCCGCAACACCCGCTCCAGCTACCAGTACACGTTGCAAGGGCTCGATCTCGGCGAACTGCAATCGACCGCCGACAAGCTCGCGCGCGCGATGGAGCAGGATCCGACCTTCGTCGGCGTCAACAGCGACCAGGACAAGGTGGCGCCGTCGGTGAAACTCACCATCGACCGCGACCGCGCCGGCGCACTCGGTGTCAATGCGGCGGAAATCCAGAACGTGCTGGCACTGGCGTTTGGCGGACAGCAGATTTCGCAGATTTACGCCACCACCGACCAGTACCAGGTGATCCTCGAACTGTTGCCGGAATACCAGCGCGATGCGACTGCACTGTCGCGCGTCTATCTGCCCGGCGCCAACAACGCCATGGTGCCGCTGACGGCAGTGACGAAGATCGACCGCAGCACGATGCCGCCGGTGATCAGCCACTCCGGCCAGATCCCGGCCATCACCGTGTCGTTCGACCTCGCGCCCGGCAAGGCATTGAGCGATGCCGTCACCGGCGTCAACAACATCATCGAAAAAATCGGCATGCCGATCAGCGTGCAAGGCGCCTTCGCCGGTACCGCCGCCGCGTTCCAGAGTTCGACCTCGAACATGGGCTGGTTGCTGTTGGCCGCGCTCATCGTCGTGTACATCATCCTCGGCATTCTGTACGAGAGCTTCATCCATCCGCTGACGATTCTGTCCGGCCTGCCGTCGGCCGCGTTCGGTGCCCTGCTGACGCTGTACCTGACCGGCCTGCCGCTAACGATCTACGCCTTCGTCGGCATGATCATGCTGATAGGCATCGTCAAGAAAAACGCGATCATGATGATCGACTTCGCGCTGCAGCGCGAAGCCACCGGCATCACGCCGGAACAGGCGATCTACGAAGCTGCCATCGTGCGCTTCCGCCCGATCATGATGACGACGATGGCCGCGCTGATGGGCACGATGCCGATCGCACTCGGCAGCGGCATGGGCGCCGACTCGCGCCGCCCGCTCGGCCTGTGCGTGGTGGGCGGCCTGGTGTTCTCGCAGATGCTGACGCTGTACATCACACCGGTGCTGTACATCTACCTCGACAAGTTGCAGTCGAAGCTGCACATCTTCCGCGGCCACGACCACCGCATGGACAAGCCGGCGGAACCGGCCGTCGCCGCCGAGGCGGCGCAGCAACATTGAACCCAATCGATCATCAGGAAGGTTTCTTGATGATCGATTTGGCCAACTGCTCGTTGATTTCGGTATGCCGCGGAACCGGCTGAGATGCTTTGGTATCCGGATTGGTGTACCAGTCGTGACGGCTGCCGTGCCGCACCAGCAAGCAACCCATGGCTTCCAGTGCCTTGATCAAATCCCTTCGTTTCATCCTTGCGCTTATGCGACCTCCAGTTCTTCCACCTTGCGAATGTAGGGCACCTGCTTCAACTTGATGTCCTTCAACAAATCGAGCAGGTTCTCGACCAGCTCCTGCTTGGTGGTGGCCTGCGTGTGGTAGTCCGGGTAGTCGTTGAGAAAGCCGAGGTAATGTTTGCCATCGCGCCACCAGGTATAGCTGATTTTCTTCATGGTTGATTCTTCGTTGTGGCCGCCTTCAGCACCCAAGAGCGATCACCGGTTGCAGTATAGTCCATGATTTTGCAAATCGCCGGTTTCGCCTCAGTTACAATCTTCCCAACCATTTCAAACCCACAGTCCCCATGCCCCTGCTCGCCCTTGCCGCCGTGCTGTTGGCGGCTTGCACGCATGCCATCTGGAACCTGGCCGCCAAGCGCGCCGCCAGCGGGCATCACGTGGTGTTCTGGTATTCGGCGGTGTCGGTGGTGCTGTATTTCCCGGTGATCGTTTACCTGATCGCCACGCTCGACATCACCTTTACCTGGCAACACTGGTTCGCGCTGGCGATGACGTCGATTCTGCACATCGCCTATTCGTTGCAACTGCAAGCCGGTTATCGGCACGCCGATCTGTCGCTGGTGTATCCGCTCGCGCGTGGCAGCGGGCCGTTGTTGTCGTTCAT
>DATJXP010000065.1:0-4995 GCA_035500035.1 Candidatus Acidiferrum sp.
GCCGGCAACCTGATGCTGTGGTGCCTGGTCGGGTTCAGTTCGGCGCTGTTGGCGGTGGCCGGTCTCGACGTGCCGTACCAGATCTGGCAACACCGTCACCAATTGATGATGACCAAGCAGGAAGTGAAGGACGAAATGAAGGAAACCGAAGGTCGTCCGGAAGTGAAGCAGGCCATCCGCAGGCGCCAGCAGGAAATTTCGCAGAAACGCATGATGGCGGCGGTGCCGAAGGCCGATGTCGTCATCACCAACCCGACCCACTACGCGGTGGCGCTCAAGTACGATCCGCAAAAAGGCTCGGCGCCGATCGTGCTGGCCAAGGGCAAGGATCACATCGCCGCCAAAATCCGCGAAATCGCCGAAGAGAACAAGATCATGCTGTTCTCGGCACCGCCGCTGGCGCGTGCGCTGTACGCCTCCACCGAACTCAATCGCCAGATTCCGGAAGACCTGTTCGTCGCGGTCGCGCAAGTGCTGGCGTGGATCTACCAATTGCGCCGCAGCGCCGTCACCCGCAAGGCCGCGCCACCGCCGCCCACCAACCTGCCGGTACCGGCAGCCTATGACAAGAGCACCAAGCTATGATGCAACTGGCCCAGACCCTGTTCGGCAACAAGCTCAACGGCATGTCGCTGCAAACGCTCGGCGCACCGGTGCTGGTGGTGATGCTGCTGGCGATGATGATCCTGCCGCTGCCGCCGTTCGCGCTCGACTTCCTGTTCACCTTCAACATTGCGATGTCGCTGATGATCCTGCTGGCGGCGGTGTACCTGCGGCGTCCGCTCGATTTCGGCGTATTCCCGACCGTGCTCTTGGTCAGCACCTTGCTGCGCCTGGCGCTCAACGTCGCCTCCACCCGCGTCGTGCTGATGCGCGGCCAGGACGGCCCCGGTGCCGCCGGCCATGTGATCGAAGCCTTCGGCAAGTTCGTGGTCGGCGGCAACTACGCGGTCGGCCTTGTCGTGTTCGCGATCCTCGTCATCATCAACTTCGTGGTGGTGACCAAGGGCGCCGGCCGCATCTCGGAAGTGACTGCGCGGTTCACGCTGGATGCCATGCCCGGCAAGCAGATGGCGATCGACGCCGATCTCAGCGCCGGCCTGATCGATCAGGCCACCGCGCGTGCGCGTCGCAGCGAAGTGCAGCGCGAAGCCAGTTTCCACGGCGCGATGGACGGTGCCAGCAAGTTCGTGCGCGGCGATGCCATCGCCGGCATCCTGGTGTTGTTCATCAACATGATCGGCGGCTTCCTGATCGGCGTGCTGCAGCACAATCTTTCTGCCGCGCAGGCCGCCACCAATTACATCTTGCTGACCATCGGTGACGGCCTGGTGGCACAGGTGCCGGCGCTGCTGCTGTCCACCGCCGCCGCGCTGATCGTCACCCGCGTCAACGACAGCGACGACAGCCCGCATCAGCAGAACGGTTTCAAACTGTTCGAGAATCCGCGCATCTTCAATATCGCCGGCGGCATGATTGCCGCTCTGGGTTTGATCCCCGGCATGCCGAACCTGATGTTCCTGCTGCTGGGGGGAAGCCTGCTCGGTGGCGGTCGTATGTTGATGCTGCGTGAACGCGAGAAGGCTGCTGCGCCTTCGCCGGAGGCTACGGCGGCACAAGTGCCAACAGAGCACAACAAAGAGTTGGAATGGGAAGACGTGCTCAGCACCGACATCATCGGGCTCGAAGTCGGCTATCGGCTGATTTCGCTGGTGGACCAGAAGCAGAGCGGCGAATTGCTCGGCCGCATCAAGGGCGTCCGCAAGAAACTGTCGCAGGAACTCGGCTTCCTGGTGCACTCGGTGCACATCCGCGACAACCTGTTGCTGCCGCCCAACGGCTACCGCATAACGCTGCACGACGTGCCGATCAGCGAAGGCACCGTGCATCCGGGCAAGGAAATGGCAATCAATCCCGGCCAGGTGTTCGGCGACCTCGACGGCATCGTCGGCAAGGATCCCGCCTTCAGTCTCGATACCGTGTGGATCGACGCCTCGCAGCGCGAAGAAGCGCAGACCAAGGGTTACACCGTGGTCGATTGCAGCACCGTCATCGCCACCCATCTGAGCCACACGCTGAAACTGCATGCTTATGAACTGATCGGTCACGACGAAGTACAGAAGCTGCTCGACACGCTCGGCAAGAGCGCGCCCAAGCTGGTGGAGAACCTGGTGCCGAAGACGCTGACGCTCGGCGTGGTGCTGAAGGTGATGCAGAACCTGCTGGAAGAAAACGTGCCGATCAAGGACATCCGCTCGATCGCCGAAGCTTTGGCGGCCAAGGCTCCCAACAGTCAAAACCCTGACGACCTGACTGCCGTCGTTCGCGTCGCTCTCGGCCGCACGATATGCCAGGGAATCGTCGGAATGGCCCCGGAAATCAAGGTAATCACGCTCGATCCCGAGATGGAACAGTTGTTGCTAGACATGATTCACAACGCCCGCAAAGGCATGCCGGCAGCGCTCGAACCCGGACTGGCCGATCGCTTGTTGGCCGATCTGCGCAGTGCAGCCGACATGCTGGAAATGGGCGGGCAGAGTCCGGTGCTGTTGACCTCGGAAGATTTGCGATTGTGGATGTTCCGCTTCACGCGCAATCCGAATTCGAACCTGAAGGTGCTGGCCTACGGCGAGATACCGAACGGCAAGCAGGTGAAGGTCAACGCCACCATCGGCAAGTTGAAACCGCGCAGATAAGCGCGAACGAATTGAGTAGGTGAATAACATGCACGTAGAAAAATTCGTCGCCAGCGACATGCGTCAGGCCATGAACAAGGTCAGGGAAGCGTTCGGCAACGACGCGGTGATCCTGTCCAGCCGCCGTATCGACGACATGACGGAAATCACCGCCGCGCGCGACTACGTGCCTGAGGCCGAGGGAGTGGGCCTTGCCACCGCCGGACTCGTCACGCCGAAGCCGCAGGCGAAGGCGGAAGCCGAACTTTCCCCCGTCATCCTCGACATGCAATCCGAACTGAACAAACTGCGCCGGCTGTTCGAAGGCGAACTGGCACAGCTGGCCTGGCGCGACATGAGCCGCTCGCAACCGAATCGCTACGCGTTGATCAACCGGCTCGAATCCACCGGCATCGACCGCGCGCTGGCCGGTCTCATCGTCGATCAGGCACTGCCGTGCGACGACGTCGAAGCGGGCTGGCGCAAGACGCTCGGCCTGCTCGGCAGCCGCATCAAGACCTGGGACTACGACCTGATGCGCGACGGCGGCGTCGTCGCGCTGGTCGGCTCGACCGGCGTCGGCAAGACCACGACGGCGGCAAAAATTGCCGCCCGCTTTGCCACCATCCATGGCCGCAAGAGCGTCGCCTTCATCAGCACCGACTGCAACAAGGTCGGTGGTCAGGAACAACTGGTGTCGTTCGGCGGCGTGCTCGGCATCCCGGTGCAGTTCGTCAGCAACCAGGAAGAAATGCAGCGCACGCTGGATGCGCTGTCCACCCGCAAGCTGGTCGTCATCGACACCGCCGGCATGAGCCAGCGCGACAAGCACATCGACGAACAGATGGCGATGCTGACGCATCCCGACAACCGCATCATGCCGATGCTGGCGCTGCCGGCGACCGCCCGCACCAGCATCCTCGACGAAACCGTGCTGGCCTATCACCGCTTCAAACCGGTGGCGGCGATCCTGACCAAGCTCGACGAATGCGATGGCATCGGCCCGGTGTTGTCGAGCGCAATCCGCAGCAAGCTGCCGCTGGCGTTCTCGACCAACGGCCAGAAAGTTCCCGACGACATGCAGCCCGTCATCGCACAGGCGCTGCTTGCCGAAATCATCCGCAATTACAAAGTGGCGCAGCACCGGGCCAGCCAGCAGCAGAGTGCCGGCTCCGTCACCGCTACCCTGATGAGCTAGAACGAATATGAGTGTCACCAGAATCAGCAAGGCCCTCGGCAAGATCGCCGAACCACCCGAACACGGCGCCCGCGTCATTGCCATCTCCAGCGGCAAGGGCGGCGTCGGCAAATCCAGCATCACCGTCAACCTGGCGGTGGCAATGGCGGCCAGCGGCCAGTCGGTGCTGGTGCTCGATGCCGACCTTGGCCTCGCCAACATCGACGTGATGCTCGGCATCCGCCCCAAATACGACCTGTTCCACGTCATCACCGGCCAGAAGACGCTCGATGAAATCGTCGTCAACGGTCCGCACGGCATCGGCATCGTGCCGGCCGCCTCCGGCGTCAGCCGCATGACCGAGCTGGCGTGTACCGAACATGCCGGCCTGATCCATGCCTTCGACGCGCTGAACCGCTCGGTCGACGTGATGCTGATCGACACCGCCGCCGGCATCGCCGACAGCGTACGCATGTTCTGCAAGGCGGCGCAGGAAGTGGTCGTCGTCGTGTGCGACGAACCGGCTTCGATCACCGACGCCTACGCGCTGATCAAGGTGTTGAACCAGGATCACAAGGTCAAACGCTTCCAAGTGCTGTGCAACATGGTTCAGCACAGTCAGCACGGGCGCCAGTTGTACGCCAAGCTGGCCAAGGTGGCCGATACCTATCTCGACGTGTCGCTCGGCTATCTCGGCTGCATTCCGGCCGACGAAAAGCTGAAGCAGTCGGTGCGCAGGCAGCAGAGCGTCATCGACGCGTTTCCGTACAGTGCGTCGGCGGTGGCGTTCCGCTCGATGGCCGATGCGCTGCTGGCGCTGCCGGTCCCGGTCCGCAGCAGCGGCTTCATCGAATTTTTCGCAGGTCAGGGCCTGATGGCCAAAGCAGCAGTAGGGGGTGCATGAGCATGAACAACCCGGCAATCGATTACGGCAAGAAGTCTTATACCAATCCCAACGTGCTGTTCGAGGAGAACCTGGCGCTGGTCAAATCCATCGCCCAGCACATCTGCGTACGTCTGCCGCCCGGGCAGACGATCGACGATCTGATCCAGGTCGGCATGATCGGCCTGCTGGAGGCGGCGCGCATCTACGATCCGTCGCTGGGCGCCAGCTTCAAGTCGTACGCCAGCATCCGCATCCGC
>DATJXP010000066.1:0-15910 GCA_035500035.1 Candidatus Acidiferrum sp.
GTGCGAAGAGCCGTCGTCATCGAGGATTGCACAATCTTCCATGCAATGGCACCGCACAGGAATTCACTTAAAAGGCCTGGCAGATGAAAGCTGAGTATCAGCGACTGGTTGACGACACCTTGCTCCGGTGGCGATAGCCAATCCAGACCAAGTCGCAACATGATGGCGGCGATAAACAGCAATGACACGCTACGCATCCCTTGCACGAATCTGGCTATCAGCGGCAACAACAAATAGAACTCCACTTCCGGTGGCAAACTCCAGAACGCGGGGTTGAGCGCATAGGCAATCTGGTAGTTTTGCCAGGTATGCAGGAACAGCAGGTGCTTCGCCAACAGGCTCCAACTTCCTTCGATCCAGCCTTGTTTGAGCAGCCAGTAAAGTACGACGCCAACCAGATAGAGCGGATATATCCTGAAGAAACGGCGGATGAAGAAAGGCGCTGTCTGTAAGGGCTGGCCGAAAAAATACGGCGCAAACACAAATCCACTCAAAACGAAAAACAGATCCACGCCGGTGTAGCTGAAGCCGGTCAAGCCCGCCTCTATGCCGGCCATCTTCCAGTAGTGGGCATAGACCACCATTAGTGCCGCTACACCACGCATCAGCTCAATGACAGGATTGATTGCCGGCTCCCGCTTGCGATCATTCATCTGCAACTTACTCATTCAGCAAAGGCCCTATGTTACCGTCCGACTCAAACAACCGTATATTCCTGCTCACGAATGGGTGCACCCGATATAATGGCTGGGTCAATCAGGTTTTGAAGACCAGGATCTGACGGTGTTCGGCCTGTCGGACCGCGCGCGGCAAGTGATGCAGGGTTTGCACTGACAGCGCTGGCAGTTATTGGGGCGTCCACACGGTTGTATTAGAATGCTCCAAACTTTCCAGGGAGTTCTCCCTATGTCCTCCACCATTGCCAGCACCGGCAAACAGAGCGCTTGCGGTCATGGCTTCATCAAGGCCACCTGTTCCGAGTGCAGCCTGAAGGAACTGTGTCTGCCGATCGCCATGGACATTCCGGACATCGATCGCCTCGATCAGATCATCCAACGCAGTCGCCCGCTGCACGCCGGCGATCATCTGTACCGCACCGGCGATCCGTTCAAATCGATCTACGCCGTGCGCTCGGGCTCGATCAAAACCTATCTCGTCGATGAAGACGGCATCGAGCAGGTGACCGGCTTCTACCTGCCCGGCGAAGTGCTGGGCTTCGACGGCATCGGCACCGACAACCACGCCTGCAACGTGGTGGCGCTGGAAACCTCGTCGGTGTGCGAAATTCCGTTCGATCGGTTGGAAGAGCTGACGAAGCAGATCCCGGTCTTGCAGCATCACATCTTCCAGCTGATGGGCAAGCAGATCGAAAGCGATCACCAGATGATGCTGACGCTGAGCAAGAAGAACGCCGAAGGCCGCATCGCCACGCTGTTGATCAGCCTGTCGGCACGCTATGCGCGGCGTCACTTGTCGTCGTCGGCGATGCGGTTGCCGATGTCGCGCATGGACATGGGCAACTTTCTCGGCCTCACCATCGAGACCGTCAGCCGCACGCTGAGCCGCCTGCATAAGGACGACGTCATCGGCGTCGATGGCCGCGAGATCGTCATCAAGAACCGCGAAAAGCTAGACGAACTTTGTCATCAACTTCAGTGAAGCATTACAGCAAAGTCGGATAAGCAGCCAATCGCGGCGAGCCAGACACGCCAAGGAGGAGCGGGAGCGACGGATGCGTGACTGGGGAGCGCAAGCGATTGGTTGCGCCGAGATTGCTGTAAATCAAGCCAAGCTCAAATCCAGATTGTGGCCCTGCGCGCCGCGCCGGAAAATTCCCGCTCGTCCGCAGGAGGCCGCCATGAGCGCGCAGAAAACGCCCGAGCAGATCATTCCCGGCACCTATATTTTCGATGGGCGCATGGCGATGCGCGGCTACGATCTCAACCGCATGTGCTACTCGTTCAACGCGGCCGAGAACCGCCGCAAGTTCAAGGCGTTTCCGGAAGCGTATTGCCACGCCTATCACCTGTCGCGCGAGCAGGTGCATGCCGTCACCGATCTCGACGTGCTGCGCCTGCTGCAACTCGGCGGCAACATTTATTACCTGGCCAAGCTCACCGGCATCTACGGCATGACGGTGCAGGATTTGGGCGCGCAGCAGACGGGACTCTCGGTGGACGAGTTCCGCGCCATGCTGGCCTCGCAGGCGTAACGAAGAGGAGTTTGTCATGGCTCACATCATCGGCGCTCTTACTTCGTCGCACATCCCCTCCATCGGCAACGCGATCTCCGGCGGCAAGCAGAACGAGCCGTACTGGAAAGAATTTTTCGACGGCTACAAACCGGTGCACCAGTGGCTGCAGGAACAGCGTCCGGACGTGGCGGTGGTGATCTACAACGATCACGGACTCAACTTCTTCCTCAACAACCTGCCGACCTTCGCGGTCGGTGCGGCGAGCGAATACATTACCAAGGACGAAGGCTGGGGCCTGCCGGTGTTTCCGCCTTATCGCGGTTACCCGGAGATGTCGTGGCATGTGATCGAAAGTCTGATTGACCAGGAGTTCGACATCGCGATGTGCCAGGAAATGGCGATGGATCACGCCTTCATCAATCCGATGCGGCTGTTCTGGCCCAACGAAAATCCGCCGGCCATCAAGACGATCCCGGTGGCGATCAATACCGTGCAGTTCCCTTTGCCCCGGCCTGCCCGCTGTTATGCCCTCGGCAAGGCCATAGCCAACGCGGTGGCATCCTGGCCTACCGACGAGAAGGTCGTCGTCATCGGCACCGGCGGGATGTCCCACCAGCTCGACGGCGAGCGTGCAGGTTTCATCAACAAGAAGTTCGATGAGATGTGCATGGAGGCGCTGCTGAACGAGCCGGAAAAGCTGGCAAAGTTCAGCAGTCTCGATCTGGTGCGCGAGGCCGGGGCGCAGGGGGCCGAGATCATCATGTGGTTGGCGGCGCGCGGGGCGTTGCAGGGCAGGGTCAGCAAGATCCATAGCAGTTATCACATTCCGATTTCAAATACTGCGGCTGGGGTGTTGGCGTTGGCCAACCAATAAGTCTTGCTGGATCAGAGTAATTTGCGTGGGGACTGGTTGTAGGCCAATCGCTTGCGCTCCCCAGCTCGTGCGGATTCCTCGCTACCACTCGTCACTCTCACGACTGGCTCGCCGCGATTGGCCCTCTATTTCAGTGCTGCAAATTACTCTGATTCTCTGGCTTCAGTCGTAGCTTCGCGGGCACAATCGTCGGCATGTCCAAGGTCTTTCTTCTATTAATGAGCCTCGTGCTGTGTGCGGCGGTGGCGGCTCAAACTGCCGCGCCGCAGCGCATCGTCAGCATGAATGTGTGCACGGATCAGTTGCTGTTGTTGCTGGTCGATAAGGCGCGCATTACGTCGGTCAGCCAGTTTGCGGCGGATCCGCTGTATTCGTCGTTTGCGGACGCGGCGGCGGGGATTACGCTCAATCGTGGCCAGGCCGAGCAGGTGATGCAGTTGCAGCCGGACCTGGTGCTGACCAGCATGTTCAGCGCGACGCTGGCTGCTACCGTGTTGCAGCGTTTGCACCGGCGTGTCGAGCGGCTTGGCTTTGCCACCACGCGTGACGATGTTTACCGGCAGATCGCCCAGCTTGGCGCATGGACTGGCGAAGACGAGAAAGCAGCTGCGGTGATCGCCGACATGCGTTCCGGCATCGACCGGCAGATCGCCGCGCTGACGCCGCTGCTGCGCGGGCGCAAGGCGGTGATGCTCAGCAGTAATGGTGTCGCGTTCGGCGGCGGCACCTTGCAGGACGATTTTCTGCATAGCGTTGGATTGCACAACATCGCGGCCGATGCCGGACTGCACGGGCCCGCCAAGTTGTCGTTGGAACTGTTGCTCGCCGCCGCGCCCGATTACGTGATCACCGAGCCGCGCGGCGACATCGACCGGCAGCAGGCGCATCCGGTGCTGTTGCATCCTGGCCTGGCGCGCGAGCATGTGCGTCAGCTCGCACTGGCCGACCGCTGGTTCGACTGCGCCGGGCCGTGGCTGACCACTGCGTATGAATCGCTGGCGGCGCAACTGGTGACGCCATGAAGTACGCGTGGCTGATCCTGATCTTGCTGCCGATACTGGCGCTGGTGGAGCTCGCCTCCGGTCCGGCGCACATCAACGTCATGCACGCCATCGCCGACCTGGTGCAGAACCGCGACAGCGTCGAACGCATCATCGTGCTGGAAGTGCGGTTGCCGCGCACGTTGCTGGCCATACTGTGCGGCGCGGCGCTGGCGATCAGCGGCGCCGCACTGCAGGGCTTGCTGCGCAACCCGCTCGCCAGTCCCGACCTGCTCGGCATCTCGCAAACCAGCGCGCTGATGGCGGTAATTGCGCTGTATTTCGGCTTTTCGCTGCAAGCGTGGTTCGTGTTGCCGCTGGCCGCACTCGGCGGCGCCACGCTGGCGGTGCTGGTGTTGCTGCGATTGACGCGCGACCTCAACGGCACCGAAGGACTCATCCTCGCCGGCATCGCGTTGACGGCGCTGGCCGGCTCGCTGACTACGTTCACGCTCACGTTCGCACCCAATCCCTATGCGCTGCAAGATGCCTACTTCTGGCTGCTCGGCTCGATCGGCAACCGCAGCGGCGACGACGTGTGGCTGGCGTTGCCGTTCATGCTGGCCGGTACCGCGCTGTTGCTCAGCTGCAGTCGCTGCCTCGATGCGCTCAGCCTCGGCGAAGACACTGCCTCCGCACTCGGGTTTCCGTTGCCGCGCTACCGTTGGCGCTTGATCGTCGGCGTGGCGTGCAACATCGGCGCCGCGGTGGCAGTGAGCGGCAGCATCGGCTTCGTCGGCTTGATGGTGCCGCACATCCTGCGCTCGCTGTGCACGGCGGAACCGTCGCGCGTGCTGCGCTGGAGCATACCCGGCGGCGCGGTATTGGTGCTGCTGGCCGACGTGATCGTGCAGCACTTGCCTGCCAACGAAGAGTTGCCGCTCGGCGTGCTGACCGCGCTGCTGGGCGGGCCGTTCTTCCTGCTGCTGTTGTTGCGGCACCGGAGCCGGGCATGACGGTACTGTTGCAAGCCAATGATGTTTCGTTAAGCAGTCGCGATGGCAAGCGCTTGGTCGAGCAAGTGTCGCTGACGCTGAACACCGGCGAAGTGGTCGGCGTGATCGGCCCCAACGGCGCCGGCAAATCGTCGTTGATCAAACTGCTGACGGGATTGCGCAAGCCTGACAGCGGCACCGTGTTGCTCGACGGCGTCGAGCTCGGCCTGCACGATCCGACCCAGCGCGCGCGCCGCATCGGCTATGTCGAACAGCGCCCGCATCTGTATTGGCCGCTGACGGTGATGCAGGTAGTGGCATTGGCGCGGCTGGTGCACGGCGATGCCGACACGCCGGCTGGCCACGCCATTCTCGACGAGGCGCTGCACACCGTCGGCATACGCTACCTGGCGCAGCGCCAGTTCCTGCAACTGTCCGAAGGCGAAAAACTGCTGGTCAATCTCGCCCGCATCCTGGCAGCGCAGCCCGGCCTCATCATCGCCGACGAACCGACCGCCGCGCTCGATCCGGCCCGCCAGTTGGAAGTGATGCAACTGTTGCACCAGCAGGCGCGCAACGGCGCCGGCGTCTTGCTGGTGCTGCACGAACTGACGCTGGCCGCGCGTTATTGCGACCGGTTGCTGTTGATGCAAAATGCCCGGGTGTTTGCCGAAGGCACCGCGTCGGAAGTGCTGACGCGCGACAATCTGCGCAGCGTTTACCAACTCGACGCCCAGCTGGATTGGCCGACGCGCACCGTCATCATCGATACTGCCACCGGGTAGCCAGACTCTGATGGATACGCTGTTCTTCGTGTTGTCGAAAACCCTGTGGCCGCTGCTGCGGCCCGATGCGCTGCTGCTGTTGGCGCTCGTGGCGTTGCTGGTGCTGATCCGCCGCCAAAGCCTGCGGTGGGCGCAGCGGTTGTTGCTGGCGGTCATCGTTGCGTTGTTGATCGTGGCGGTCGTGCCGCTGTGGGCCTGGCTGCAAGCGCCGCTGGAACATCGCTTCGCGGCCAACCCCGAATTGCCGGCGCGCGTCGACGGCATCATCGTGCTCGGCGGATTTCTCGATCCGGAACTGTCGGCGTACTGGCAGCAGCCGGAAGTCAGCGATTCGGCCGAACGCGCGCTGGCATTTGCGGAACTGGCCAAGCGTTACCCGGATGCACGGCTGGTGATGAGCGGCGGCAGCGGGTTGCTGCTCGGGCCCGGCAAGCGCGAGGCCGATTACATGCCGCGGCTGCTGGAATCGCTCGGCGTCGATGGCGCGCGCGTGCTGCTCGAACGCGACTCGCGCAACACGTACGAAAATGCCGTCAACAGCAAACGGTTGGTACAGCCCAAACCCGGCGAGCACTGGGTGCTGGTGACATCCGCCTTCCACATGCCGCGCGCCGTCGGCGTGTTCTGCCGGCAGGGTTGGCCGGTGACGCCGTGGCCGGTGGATCACCAGTGGAGCCCGCAAGCCAATGCGATGGACTTCGAGCTGGCAGGCCATTGGCTGCTGCTCGACAACATCGTGCATGAATGGCTCGGGTTGTTGGCATATCATCTGAGCGGCAAGACCGATGCGCTGTTCCCTGCCGGGTGTGCGCCGTCCCCGTAATGGAGTCTGCATGAAAATCTGGAAACGCCCCGCCACCGTCGCCGACATCAACGCGCTCTGCAAAGGCAACATGTGCGAACACGTCGGCATCGTCATCACTGCTCTCGGCGACGATTACATCACCGGCACCATGCCGGTGGATGCCCGCACGCAACAGCACATGGGCATCATCCACGGCGGCGCGTCGGTGGTGCTGGCAGAAACCTTGGGCAGCATCGGCGCCGGGCTGTGTTGCCCGGACGACAGCTACACGGTCGGGCTCGACATCAACGCCAATCACATCCGCGCCGGCAAGCCGCCGTATGTCACCGGCACTGCGCGCGCACTGCACGTCGGCAGCTCGACCATGGTGTGGGAAATCAGGATCACCGACACCGACGACAAGCTGGTGTGCATATCACGGCTTACCTGTGCGGTGTTGAAGCGCAATAAATGACGGAATCCAACGATGAGCGAGCAGTCCGCCAGCGTTCGCGTCACTCCGGCCCGCAAGGGCACGCCGCCGCTGACGACGGC
The DNA here is from genome assembly GCA_035500035.1 of Candidatus Acidiferrum sp. Lineage (GTDB taxonomy): Bacteria > Pseudomonadota > Gammaproteobacteria > Pseudomonadales > Pseudohongiellaceae > CAILUG01. The sequence goes on from DATJXP010000066.1 coordinate 7,168, forward strand.
GGCGATCGCCGAGCGGCTGCAAGCGCTCCAGCAGTGGTCGGTGGTTGAAATCGACGGCATCTCCCAGCTGCAGCGCACTTTCGCCCTCCATAATTTTGCCGCTGCTCTCGTCTTCGCCAACAAAGTCGGCGCGCTCGCCGAAGCGGCAGATCACCATCCAGCCATAACCGTCGAATGGGGCAAGGTCACCGTGCGCTGGTGGACGCATGTGATCGGCGGCTTGCATGACAATGACTTTCTGATGGCCGCACGCTGCAACCAAATCACGATGTAGGGGCACGCCATGGCGTGCCCTAACGGTCAGTTGAACAGGTAGAATCAGCCTCATGCGCAACGACTTCCGCCAACTGTTCAGGCAATTGCTGACGTTACCATCGGTCAGCTCCGCCAACGCGTCCATCGACATGAGCAACCGGCCGGTGGTGGAGCTCTTGGCTAATGTATTTGGCGATCTTGGCTTCAAGTGCGAACTGATGCCGCTGCCGACCCAGCCGCACAAGGCCAACCTGATCGCCACCTACGGCAGCGGCCCCGGCGGACTGGTACTGGCCGGCCACACCGATACCGTGCCGTTCGACGAAGCGCTGTGGGCGTGCAATCCGCTGGCGCTGACGGAAACAGACGACAAGCTTTATGGGCTCGGCAGCAGCGACATGAAGGGCTTCTTCGCGCTGGTGCACGCCGCCGTACAGCCGCTGCTGCAGGAAAAATTCAAGGCGCCGCTGATCATCCTTGCCACCGCCGACGAAGAGAGTTCGATGGATGGCGCGCGCGCACTGGTCAAACAAGGCCGTTCGCTCGGCCGCCACGCGGTGATCGGCGAGCCGACCGGCCTGCGCCCGGTCAACCGTCACAAGGGCGTGTTGATGGAGCGCTTGCATGTGCAGGGCCAGAGCGGGCATTCGTCGAATCCGGCGCTCGGTAAAAATGCGCTGGAAGCGATGCACGCGATGATCGCCGCGCTGATGCAGTTCCGCGGCGACTTGCAGCGGCGCTATCGCAACCCGCATTTTGCCATCGACGTGCCGACGCTGAATCTCGGCGTCATCCATGGCGGTGACAATCCCAACCGCATCTGCGGCCACTGCGCGCTCGAGTTCGACGTGCGGATGCTGCCCGGCATGCAAGGCTCGACGATCCGCGACGAAATCCGCGCGCTGATCGAGCCGATCGCCGCGCAACATCAGGTGCAGTTCACCTTTACGCCGCTGTTCGCCGGCGCGGAACCGTTCGCCAACGAGCATGGCGACATACTGACGGCATGCGAACAGTTGACCGGCCATGCCGGCGAGAGCGTCGCCTTCGGCACCGAAGCGCCGTTCCTGCAACAGCTCGGCATGGACACGCTGGTGCTCGGCCCCGGCAGCATCAGCGTGGCGCACCAACCCAACGAGTTCATGGCGCTCGACCAGGTGCAGCCGTGCATCCACCTGCTGCAAGCCCTGATCCGCCGCTTCTGCCTGTAAATGGTGTAAATGGGGTCAGAGCCCATTTCCTGTATAAAGAAATGGCGCGTCTTAACAAAACAAATGGGCTCTGACCCCATTTAGTACCGCTCGCCGTTAAAGTAACATTGCCACCCCGTTTGCACTGCGCCTGGTTGGGGTGCGTCATGGATCTGAAGCAATACGTCAATTGGTTCCGGCAATCGACACCGTACATCAATGCCTATCGCGGCAAGGTGTTCGTCGTCATGTTGCCGGGCGAAGCCATTGGCCATGACAACTTCTGGAACATCGCCCACGACATCACGCTGCTGAACAGCCTCGGTGCCAAGCTGGTGCTGTGCTTCGGCGCGCGCTCGCAAGTGGAAGCCGCGTTGACGCAAGTCGGCATCGCCACCACGACGCAGAACGTCATCACGCACGAAGTGCACAACAAGGTGCGCGTTACCGACGTGGCGACACTCGACATCATCAAGCAGGTGGTCGGCAAATTGCGTATCGACATCGAGGCCGCGTTCTCGATGGGCCTGATCAATTCGCCAATGCACGGCGCTGACCTGACGCTGGCCAGCGGCAACTTCATCGTCGCCAAGCCGTTCGGCATCCACAACGGCATCGACTTCGGTCTTACCGGCGAAGTGCGCAAGGTGGAAGTCGAAGCGATCCGCAAACAGCTCGACCACGGCAACATCGTGCTGATGCCGTCGCTCGGCTACTCGCTGACCGGCGAAGTGTTCAACCTCACCGTCGAAGACGTGGCCTGTTCGACCGCGATTGCGCTCAAAGCCGACAAGCTGCTGATCTATGGCAACGAAGCCGGCATTCTCGACCAGGACGGCGAACGCATCAGCAAGCTGAGCGCGGAAGAAGCGCAGGCGCTGATCCGGCAGAAGATCGCCGAGAACGGCGGCATCGATGACCAACTGCGCAATCTTGAGCTCGGCGTCAAAGCCTGCATCGCCGCGGTCAAACGCGCGCAGGTGATTTCGTACGAAGACGACGGCGCGCTGCTGATCGAGCTGTTCACTCGCGACGGTATCGGCACGCTGATCACCGCGGAGCAGTACGAACAATTGCGGCAAGCGACGATCAAGGACGTCGGTGGCATCCTCGAACTGATCGAACCGCTCGAGCAACAAGGCGTGCTGGTGCACCGCTCGCGCGAGCGGCTCGAGGCCGAGATCGAACAGTTCAGCGTCATCACCCGCGACGGCATGATCATCGCCTGCGCCGCGCTGTATCCGCAGGGCGCCCACACCGGCGAACTCGCCTGCCTGGCCACGCATCCCGATTACCGCAACAACAACCGCGGCCAGCTGCTGCTCGAGCACGTGGAGAAACACGCACGCCGGCTCGGCCTGACCAAGCTGTTCGTGCTGACGACGCATTCGCCGCACTGGTTCGTTGAGCGCGGCTTCGTGCCGAGCATCGTCGATGAGCTGCCGGAGCGGAAGAAGTCGCTGTACAACTACCAGCGGAATTCGAAGATTTTCGTCAAACTGCTGTAAATCGGAGCCAACGCCGAATTTGGCTCGGAGCACCGGCAGCCTCCCATTCAGAGCAACGATGAAGTGCGAATATTGCACTTCCTTCACGGGCCCAGATTTTCGACAATAGCGCCCTCTACCGGCAGACCAGCCCAAAGCAGGTGACTCCCATGCCTCAATATCGTTCGAAGACTTCCACCCACGGCCGCAACATGGCCGGCGCCCGCGCGCTGTGGCGCGCTACCGGCATGAAGGATGACGACTTCAACAAGCCGATCATCGCGGTGGCCAACTCATTCACCCAGTTCGTGCCGGGGCACGTGCATCTGAAGGATCTCGGCCAATTGGTCGCGCGCGAGATCGAGAAGGCCGGCGGGGTGGCGAAGGAGTTCAACACCATCGCCGTCGATGACGGCATCGCGATGGGTCATGACGGCATGCTGTACTCGCTGCCGTCGCGCGAGATCATCGCCGACTCGGTCGAGTACATGGTCAATGCGCACTGCGCCGACGCCATCGTCTGTATCAGCAACTGCGACAAGATCACGCCAGGCATGTTGATGGCCGCGCTGCGGTTGAACGTGCCGGTAATCTTCGTCTCCGGCGGTCCGATGGAAGCCGGCAAGACCAAGCTGGGCCAGATCCAGGTGGTCAAGCTCGACCTGATCGACGCCATGGTCGCCGCTGCCGACAGCAGCAAGAGCGATGAAGAAGTCGCTGCCTACGAGCGCAGCGCGTGTCCGACCTGCGGCTCGTGTTCCGGCATGTTCACCGCCAACTCGATGAACTGTTTGACCGAAGCGCTCGGCCTCGCGCTGCCCGGCAACGGTTCGGTGCTGGCGACGCACGCCGACCGCGAACAGCTGTTCCTCGAAGCTGGCCGCCGCATCGTCGAACTGTGCAAACAGCATTATGAAAAGGACGACTACAGCGTATTGCCGCGCAACATCGCCAACTTCAAGGCGTTCGAGAACGCGATGACGCTCGACATCGCGATGGGCGGCTCGACCAACACCATCCTGCACTTGCTGGCAGCGGCGCAGGAAGCCGAACTGAACTTCACCCAGAAGGACATCGATCGCCTGTCGCGCAAGGTGCCCAACCTGTGCAAGGTGGCGCCTTCGACGCCGAAATACCACATGGAAGACGTGCATCGTGCCGGCGGCATCATGGGCATCCTCGGCTCGCTCGAGCGCGGCGGCCTGATCCATGCCGACGTGCAGACTGTGCACAGCAAGACGCTGGGCGACGCGCTGGCCAGGTGGGACATCAAGCGCAATCCGTCCGACGCCGTGAAAACTTTCTACCGCGCCGGTCCGGCCGGCATCCCGACCCAAGTCGCGTTCAGCCAACGCACGCGGTGGGACACGCTGGACGACGATCGCCAGAATGGCTGCATACGCGACGTGCCGTACGCCTATAACAAGGAAGGCGGTCTCGCCGTGCTGTACGGCAACATCGCCGCCGATGGCAGCATCGTCAAAACCGCTGGCGTCGATGAAAGCATCTTCAAGTTCGCCGGCCCGGCCCGCGTGTTCGAAAGCCAGGACAGTGCGGTCAAAGCCATCCTCGCCGACCAGATCAAGGCCGGCGACGTCGTCGTCATTCGCTACGAAGGCCCACGCGGCGGACCCGGCATGCAGGAGATGCTGTACCCGACGAGTTACCTGAAATCGAAAGGCCTCGGCAAAGCCTGCGCACTGCTGACCGACGGCCGCTTCTCCGGCGGCACCAGCGGACTGTCGATCGGCCACGCCTCGCCGGAAGCGGCCGAAGGCGGCAACATCGCGCTGGTGCACGAAGGCGATCGCATCGAGATCGACATCCCCAACCGCAGCATCAAGCTGGCCGTCAGCGACGACGAGCTCGCCAAGCGCCGCGCCGCGATGATCGCCAGGGGCGACCAGGCGTGGAAGCCGCTTGAAGTGCGCACGCGCAAAGTCAGCACCGCGCTGCGTGCCTACGCGAAGATGACAACCAGCGCCGACAAGGGTGCAGTCAGAAAAGTGGATTGAACGCAGTTCTGGAACTACGTTAAGCCCGGCCACTCCGGGCTTTTTGTTGTTTGGCGGATTGATTTTTACCGGGCTTTCTGGAACTTTGGTACAGTAATCTCCGTGGTTCCATCAACATAAATCTACAAGGAAGCTCTCATGAAACACCGCTTATCACCTTTTGTTGTCATTTCCACCAGCCTGTTGCTTGCCACGGCTTTGCCGGTTTCCGCCGCCCTCACCACCACCACGGTCGCCGTGGACTGCAATGCCGGCCAAACCATCACGGCGGTGCTCAATGCCCAAACTACCGCCACGCCGCTGATCATCAACGTGTCGGGGACCTGCAACGAATCCGTTACCATCGATCGCGATGACGTAAGTCTCGTCGGCACCAATGCTTCCATCGTGGCGCCCGCCAACAGCAACGGCGTGGCCGTCAGGGCTGCCTATCGCGTCACCCTCGATACGCTGACAATCACCAGCAGCCTTAATGGCGTCACCATTGGTGATTCGCCGCATGTCGCCATCAAGAATTCGAAAATCTCCGGCGACTTTACCGGCGTATTCGTCACCGGCCTCAGCAGCGCCTCCATCCAGAACACGACCATCACTCCCAAGACGACGCCATCCAGCGCTACCGGACTCGTCGTCAACGGCAACGCCGCCGCCACGTTGGCAACCAGCACGATCAGCGATTTCGTCACCGGGGTCGGGGTTTATGCCATAGGCAGCAGTTCGGTTACGCTCGGCAGTTACCTGGATGCCAGCAGCACTACCATTTCGGGCAACGGCATCGGTGTCGCCATCCTCGGCAACAGCACGGTCATGACCGGCAATGCCGTCATCGAGAACAACGGCAATGGCGTGCATGCTTTCGCCAGTTCGACCTTTCTGGTGCCGGTGGCCGGCACCGCCACGGTCCGCAACAATCAGCATCCCGGCATCGTGCTGAACACCGGCTCCACGGCGGCACTGTTGAACGGCTCCACGCTCAACATCAGCGGCAACGGCGACAGTGCAGTGCAGTGCTACGGAACCGGCTATGTGCTCGATGTGATTCCCCCCGCCAAGACCAACATCACCGGTACCGTCAACTGCAAGTAACGTTTGCTGCCGTTGCCGCGAAAAGCCCGGTGTCTGCCGGGCTTTTTCTTTTACAATCCCGCGCAGTCTCCACGCTCATTCTTAATTCCCGATGACTCACGCTATCGAAACCCGCGAGCTGCTGTTGCAATTCGGCAGTCTGGTCGCCGTCAACCGCATTTCGTTCGATGTGGCGGGCGGCAGCATCTTCGGCCTGCTCGGCTCCAATGGTGCCGGCAAGTCCACCACCATCAAGATGCTGACGACATTGCTGCGGCCCAGCGGCGGCACGGCGACAGTGGCCGGGTTCGACATCGTCAAGCAGCCGCGCGACGTGCGCCGCCACATTGGCTACGTGCCACAGATGCTGTCGGCCGACGGTGCGTTGACCGGTCATGAAAATCTCAAGCTGTCGGCACGGCTGTACGGCATTCCGTCGGCCGAGACGCCCGCGCGCATTGGCGAAGCACTGGAATTGCTGGAACTGGCCGAGTCGGCTCATCGCTTGGTTAAAACCTATTCCGGCGGCATGATCCGCCGGCTCGAGCTGGCGCAGGCAATGCTGCATCGTCCGGCCGTGTTGTTTCTCGACGAACCGACCGTCGGCCTCGACCCGGTGGCGCGCCACACCGTGTGGGAACATTTGCTGAAGCTGCGCGAGCGCTATGGCATGACGATCCTGATCACCACGCACGACATGGAAGAAGCCGACCACCTGTGCGACGACATCGTCATCCTGCACAAAGGCACGGTGGCGGTGCAGGGCAAGCCCAGGGAATTGAAACAACAGATCGGGCCGGATGCCTCGCTCGACGACGTGTTCGCCGAGTACAGCATCGGCGGCGAGCAGGCCGGTCAGTTGACGGAAACCGCGGAAGTGCGCCGTGTCGCGCGCAGATTGGGTTGAGACTGCTGAGATGACCACCTTCCTGCGCGAAAGCCTCGCCATCACCGACATCGAACTGCGCAAGCTGCTGCGCGATCCGACCGAACTGTTGTCGCGCGCGATCCAGCCGGTGCTGTGGCTGGCGATCTTCGGCCGTGTGCTGAGCCGCGCGCGCGGACTCGATGCCGGCAGCGGCGACTACCTGTCGTTCATGACGCCGGGCATCCTGGCGCAGAGCGTGCTGTTCAGCGCGATCTTCTACGGCATCGCCGTGATCTGGGAACGTGACCTCGGCGTGGTGCAAAAACTGCTGGCAAGCCCGGCCAGCCGCACGTCGCTGATTTTCGGCAAGGCAGTGGCGGCCGATTTCCGCGGCATCGTGCAGGCGCTGGTGATCTACGTGATTGCGTGGGCGATGGGCGTGTCGCTGAACTGGAATATCGCCAGCATCGCTGGCGTGATGTTGCTGGTGGCGCTGGGCTCGGCGGTGTTCAGCACGTTCTCGCTGATCATGGCGTGCATCGTCAAAACGCGCGAACGCTTCATGGGCATAGGCCAGGTGCTGACGATGCCGCTGTTTTTTGCCAGCAATGCGATCTACCCGCTCGACCTGATGCCGCCGTGGCTGAAGTTCATCGCCACTGTCAATCCGCTCACCTACCTCGTCGATGGGCTGCGTGGCCTGATGGTATTGAACGGCGCCAGCACGCATCCGTTGTACTTCAATATCGGCGTGCTGACGGTGATCTTCGCGGTGATGCTGATGCTTGCGGCAAGGTTGTATCCGCGGTTGGCGGAATAAGCCGGCTCGATCGGCGCGCCATCAATTGCGGCTGGAAGCCTGAGTCAGAATAGCCACCACTTCATCGGCCGGGCTCTTGCCTTTCAATCCGCCGGGCACCGGTTTGATCTCCACGACATCCACCTGGTAGTCGGCGCTGTAATGCTTGCGCACTTCGTCACGCGTCACCGAGAACGGCGGCCCCGGCTGCTGGCTTTGATCGTATTCGAAGCAGATCAGCAATTGCGGTGCCTTGTGCGTGATTTCCATCAAGTGCCGGGTGTAACGGATGCGCATCTCGGCCGGCAACGCTACCAGCGCGGCGCGGTCATAGATGGCGTCCACCTTGCCCAGCGCCGGCGCCGTCAGCTCGAAGATATCGCCGACGAAGATGTCGAGGCCCGGCGCTTGATAAAGCCGCAACTTGCCGACGTCGGTAATGGTGGGCCGCACACCCAGATCGTCGAACAATTGCGCGATCGCCAGTTCGCTCAACTCGGCGCCAACCACCCGGTAACCGCCGTGCAACAACCAGGCGATGTCGCGCGTCTTGCCGCACAGCGGCACGAAAATGCGGCCGCCGGCGGAAACTCCCAGCCGATGAAAATTGCCGGTCAACAGCGGGTTGAAGTTCTGCTCGTGCCAGCCAAGCTCGTTGCGGGTCCAGCGGTCGTGCCAAAAATTTGCTTCCATCAGCGTTTCCCCACGGTCCAACCGCCGCCGATCAGCGGCACACTGGCGCAGCTCGGACTGCCGTCCGGTAGCGTCGCCGCATAACTGGCATGCAAGGCTTTTTTACCATCACCGGTGGCCGCCTCGATCTGCGCCCATGTGATGGATGCCAAGTGTATCTTCACCCGCCGCGCCCACTCGGTGCCCTGCTGGCCGGCATACTGGCCAACGCCGATATAGAAGAAGCGCTCGTCGGGTTTGCCTTGCGCGAACTCGCCGAGAAAATTGGGCGCGCCGGTTTTGGCGTTCGCCTTGACGCGCACGCTCAACGAGAACTCGATGTCCTTGCCAGTGGACAGCACGCCGTCCACCAGTTCGTCCTTGCCCTTTTG
>DATJXP010000067.1:0-3817 GCA_035500035.1 Candidatus Acidiferrum sp.
TTGGTTGTTCCGGGTCCAGTATAGCCAATGTCTTTTGATTTGGCCTTTTTTCTTGATGCCATGGCGGTTAAGTGCGAGCAACGGCAAATAAACTACTCACCGTGATAATAAGGTGCCGCCGGAATTACCTTGGGTATCGACCCACAGATATTGCAAGCCGAGATCCGCCAGCCACTCGGCGCCTTGCGCGCCTTTCAGCATTGCGATGGTGGAAGCGCTGCCCGCTACCACGCACAAATCCGCCACCACGCTCACTGCCGCAAGTCCGCGCACCGGCCAGCCGGTGAACGGGTCGAGGATGTGGCTGTAGCGTTCGCCATCGATGGTGATGCAGCGTTGATAGTCGCCGCTGCTGGCTAGTGCACCGCTGCTCAATTGCACCGTGCACAATGCACGTTCGGGTGCCGCCGGATCGCTGATGCCGATGTGCCACGGCGCGCCGTCGGCTTGCGGGCCGGTGACGCGGATGTCGCCGCCGAGATTGATCAAGGCATGCGGCGCTTCGTGTTGCAGACACAGCGCGGCGGCGCGATCGGCGGCGTATTCCTTGACGATGCCACCGAGATCGAGCTCCATGCCGGGCAGCGGAAATCCCAGCTGCGGGCGTTGCCAGTGCAGCTTGTGCCAGCCGGTGCGGTCGAGCAATGCAGCCACGGTTTCCTGCGTCGGCAACTGGCCGGATTTGAAATCCCACGCGCGGCGCAGGATGCCGGAGCTGATGTCGAACAATCCCTCGCTCTCGCGGTGGCAGGTGTCGGCGTAGTCGAGTAACTGCGCGGTTTCGTCATCGACATTGACGCTGCCGCCGCGCGCGGCGACGGCATTGATGAAGGAGAGTTCGCTGTCGGCGCGGTAGCGCGAGTACTTGGCTTCGAGCCGATCGACGTCGGCCGTCACCGCGTCGCTGACACGTCGTGCGATCGTTTCCGTACGCGCCCACAACCGTAATTCACAGGCGGTGCCCATGGCCTTGAAGCGGGTTTCGTACAGTTGCACGGAGAAAGTCAGCGCGAGTGGTCGAGAATGTCGCGCAGCGCCTGCGCCAACTCGCGTTGCGAGTACGGCTTGGGCAGCAGCGGGAATTCGCTTTCCGGCGACTCGGTGATGGCGATGGTGGGGCTGACATAACCCGACGTCAGCAGGATCTTGAGATCGGGCCGCAACTGCCGCGCCTGTTCGGCCAACTCGTGGCCGTTGAGGCCGGGCATCATCACGTCGGTGAACATCAGGTTGATCTGCTTGTGATGCTTGAGCGCCGACAGCGCCGTCTCGCCGTTCGATACTGCCAGCACTTCGTAGCCGAGCCGGCTCGACAACAGGGCCTGCGCCGCGTTGCGCACGTTCTCGTCGTCGTCGACCACCAGGATGGTTTCGCGGCCGCCGCGCGGTTGCTCGGTGGCTTCGGGCGTCGTTACTACCTGTTCGTTCGACACCGGCAGATACAGATCGACGCTGGTGCCGACGCCCGGTTGCGACGAGATGGCGACATGGCCGCGCGACTGCTTGGCGAAACCATAGACGGAGCTCAAGCCCAACCCCGTGCCCTTGCCGAGCTCCTTGGTGGTGAAGAACGGCTCGAACACGTGCTTGAGATGTTCCGGGCTGATGCCGGTGCCGGTGTCGCTGAGGCGGATCTTGACGTAATGGCCGGGGCGAAAATCCGGATAGCGGCCTGCTTCTTCGGCCTGCACGTACACATGCCGCGTGGTGAACGCGAGTTCGCCGCCGCGCGGCATCGCATCGTTGGCGTTGACGGAAAGATTGAGCAAGGCGCCTTCGAGCTGGTGTTCATCGACCAGCGCCGGCGGCAGGTCGTGCTGCAGTTCGAGCTTGATGCCGACGTTGGAGCCGATGGTGCACGTCAGCAGTTCGTGCATATTGGTCACCAGTTGATTGACGTCGAGCGGGCGCGGCTCCAGCCGCTGCTTGCGGGCATAGGCCAGCAGGCGGCGCGTCAGTTCGCTGCCTTTTTGCGCAGCGGTGCGGATCGCCGCGGCGGTGCGGCCGTACTCGTCGAAGCGATGCAGGTCATACAGCAGCTCGGCATTGCCGAAGATGATCGTCAGCAGGTTGTTGAAGTCGTGTGCCACGTGGCCGGTCAGTTTGCCGATCGCTTCCATGTGTTCCGCCTGCTCGAGCCGTTGCTGCATCAACTTGCGGTCGGTGACGGAATGGAAATAGACCGCCAGTCCTTCCGGCGACGGATAGGCGTCGAGCTCGATCCAGTTGTTCAGCAGGCTGGAAAAATATTCGTAGTGGAACGGAACGTTGGTGCGCATCGCTTCGACGTAGCCTTGATGCAGCGGCGTGTCGCGCAAATACGGATATTCGTCCCACATGATGGCGCCGGTGGGATTCCTGCGCTCGGGGCCGAGCATTTTCAGGGAGGCTTTGTTGACGAAGATGATGCGCCAGTGGGGATCGAGCAAGTAGAACGCGTCCGACATGTTGTCGAGCATCACATGCAGCCGATCGCTGATGGTCCGTTGTTGCTGTTGCCCTTCCTGGCTATTGTTGTCATCCCGATTGTTGCTGTTGAGCATGTCGGATATGGCCGCCGGCGGGAAACTGGCGGTCTCGGGCGCGTTGCTTGTAGGGACGAGGACTGTAGCGTAATTCCTCGGCATAAGTACATGCTTCATTATGCGAGGGTGGGGATGTCACCTTGCAATCAGCGGCACTCAGTGCAAGGCCAGTTGCCACTGCAATACCAGTGAACCTCCGCCGGGGCGCGGATCGGTCGGATCGTGCGCCGACACCGGTTGCAGCCATTCCAATCGCAAGGGATTGCCCAGCAACGGCATGCCGACCCCCACGCCTAGTGAATAAGTGTGATAGGTGCCCACATCGACATAGCGACGGTCGTCATGCATGGCATGCAGTGTGGCGGCGAGACTGCCGACCAGCGTGGTCGACAACCAGAGATTCTGTTCCGTCGCGTGCGCAGGTTCGTGACTGTCCGCTTGCCGTTGTTGCAGATCGTCCTGACTCCGCAGTTGTGCACCCCATTGCCAGTCGCCTCGTTGTCGCCAGTAGGCGAGGGCGGGTTGGGCGGACCATGCATCGCTGCCGGTGACCGGCACGCCCATGCCCGCAGTCAACTGCCAATGGCCTTCCGTGCCGGCCGGCCACGACCAGTTCGAGGCCGCGAGCAGTTGCGGCATGCCGATCAGGTGGCTGCCGCTGCCGTGATGAGCGTGTACGGACGCGGCCGCCGCCGCGGCGTCGTGCACATGTCGCATCGTCATGAACTGCGGCATCAGCATGAGACTCCAGCGGTCGTCGACTGCATAGTGCAAATCCAGCATGTGCATCGTCATGTCGGGATTGTCCATCATGAGTTGATAACCGGCCATCACGCTGCCGGCCGGCATGGCGTCATGCACGAACTGCACGGCCGCGGGCGGCAGCAGTTCGTCGTTCGTCGTACCGGACTCGGCATCGTGATGATGGTGATGCGTGGCGCTTGCCTGCTGCCAGTCGTAGCTCAGTGCCAGCGATGCCGACACATAGTGATAGTCGGCATAGGGCGTGTCGCCCTCGCCGTCGAACTGCAACGACGATGCGCGCCGATAGTAGTCGATGCCGGCGTCGAGACGCAGGCCGTTGCCGAAACGGTATTGCAGGCCGAGTCCACCGCTGACGACGCCGTAAGCGCCGAGGCGCGCATCGCTGGAGAAATAACGCGGCAGCAACGCACGCGAAAAATTGACGAAGTCGGGAGTCGCCGACACCAGCGCCGGGTCGAGCACGTTGCCGGCCGCGTCGAGCAGCGTGCCGTCGGCGGTGCGTACGTATTGCAGGTTGGCATTGGCGG
>DATJXP010000068.1:0-13266 GCA_035500035.1 Candidatus Acidiferrum sp.
AAGTGATCAATCTCAGCGCCGAACTGTTGCAAGGCAGCGGTCAGCAGGGGCCACGCGGTTTGGTGCGCGATAATGTCGGCCGCATCTGCTCCGAAGTGACCCGCATGAGCATGATGATCGAAGACCTGCTGCGATTGGCCACCTACGCCAGCGGTTTCATGCAGGTCGAGACGGTGGACATCAGCCAGACTGCGGAAGACATCGTGGCGAAATTGCGGCAGAACGAGCCGGAGCGTCAGATCGATATTCACATACAGCCGGACATGACGGCCAAGGGCGATACGGGCTTGCTGAAAATCGCGCTGGAAAACCTGTTGTCGAATGCCTGGAAATACACCGGCAAACAGGACAAGGCGCGCATCGATTTCCGCAAGGGCATCAACCAGCGTGGCATGCTGGAGTTTCGCCTCGCTGACAACGGCGCCGGCTTCGATATGGGTCAGGCCGCACGCCTGTTCCTGCCGTTCAACCGCTTGCACGACAAGGCAGACTTCAAGGGCACCGGTGTCGGTCTCGCCACCGTCCATCGCATCCTGCGCAAGCACGGCGGCAACATCCGCGCCGAATCGGCACCGGGCATGGGCGCCACGTTCATTTTCACGTTGCCACAGTTGTAGCGGCGGCTGGCAAAAGATCAGTCTGCCGGCTTGGTCGCCAGCTTGGCGCGAATGAAGTCGCCGTGCGACAAATTCAACAGGTCGGCAATGCGCCGGATCAGGTGTTCCTCGTAGCGGTCGATGCGGCCGTCGGCATAGGCTACTTCCCATAATTGCCGCAGCAGCTCGCATTTCTGTTCATAGCCGAAGCCTTCGTTCACCAGCGCGGTAAACTGGTACAGCGACGTGGCGTTCTTCACTTCGTCACGTGCCAGTTGCCACAATTTGGCAAGGGCCGCGTCGTCCAGGCCGAAACGTTGTCGCAGCAACCGCGACAGAGTGGCGATCTCTTCCTCGCTCTGGTGCTCGTCGATCACCGAGACCTCGATCAACAGTGCGGCACAAGCCAGTTGCAGCCGCTGTTGTGTATCCTGTGCCGTGTCGGCAAATTCGTGCAGGCACTGTTCGAAGAAGCTGGCGATCGATTGCAGCATCGGCTTTCTCATTCGGTTGTCGCGTAATTTGTTTGACGTTCCCGGTGGCCAACGGTGGCCAGCGCGGACAGCAACACTCCGATGCCGGCACCGCTTTTATGGGCTTGTTCGCTCAGATGGCGGCGGAATTGCTTGCCACCGCTTTGGCCGTGATAAAGCCCCAGGATGTGTCGCGTGATGTGTTGCAGTGCAGTGCCTGCCGCCAGTTGACGCTCGACATAGGGCAGCAAGCCCTGCATGACCTCGTCGCGGTTCGTTATCGGGGCGGCATCGCCGAATAGCAAGGGATCCACTTGCTGCAACAGCCACGGATTCTGGTAGGCCTCGCGGCCGACCATGACGCCATCGACCTGCTGCAGATGCCGCTGGCATTCGCCGAGACTGCCGATGCCGCCGTTGATGATGATTTCGAGCTGGGGCAACAACTGCTTGATGCGATAGACACGAGGATAATTCAACGGCGGAATTTCGCGGTTTTCCTTCGGGCTCAATCCCTGCAGCACCGCGATACGGGCATGAATGATGAAAGTGGTGCAACCTCCCTTGGCGGCGACAGTGCCGACGAAATCGGCCAGGAAGGCTTCGCTGTCGAAACTGTCGATGCCAATACGGCATTTGACCGTGACCGGGATGGCCACTGCCGCTCGCATCGCGGCAACGCAGTCCGCCACCAACGACGCATGACCCATCAGGCAGGCGCCCATCATGTGATGTTGCACGCGATCGCTGGGACAGCCTACGTTCAAATTGACTTCGCGGTAGCCGGCCTGCTCGGCAAAGCGGGCACACGCGGCAAGCTCGCGTGGATCGCTGCCGCCCAATTGCAGTGCCAACGGTTGTTCGGCCGGGTCGAAACGCAAATGGCGGTCACGGTCGCCGTGCAGCAAGGCGCCGGTGCTGACCATTTCGGTATAGAGCAGGGCGTGGCGGCTGAGCAGGCGCAGAAAATAGCGGCAGTGCCTGTCGGTCCAATCCATCATCGGCGCCACACAGAAGCGGCGCGATAGCGTCGACTCAGTCATGGGAATCCGCGATCAAGCTGCCACGTCGCAGCAAACTTGTGCACCACGATTTGGTGGCAGCGTTGCCAGTCAGGGTTTTTGCGGTCACGGCTTCGCCGCGACTCAGTGCTTGCAGCGAAGCGAGCAGCGCGAGTGACGTTGGCAGCAAATCGGTTTCGCCATCAACGAAAACCTGCAGGTGGCGCGGCAGGTTCCGCCAGGCCAGACGCGAAGCCGGATGCAAGCGGAGCCGCGTGCGTGCGGTCGGTCGCAAACCAGCCGGTTGCAGTTGCTCCGGATGCCGGGGCTCGGTCATGTGACGACCGAACCAGCGAGCCAGCGCTGCATCGTCGTGCAATACCCTGTGCAATAGCTGTTTGGCTTGCGCAAGATCGGCCGCAGTTATTTCGCCGCTGCGCAGAGGCAGGCGGCGCTTTGGATCCAGATAGCGAAGATCGGCCGGGAGGCCGGTAGCCAGTTCGTCGGCATGACCCAGCACAGTCTCGCTCGCCGAGGGCGCGCGAAATCCGATCGAGTAGCACATGCTGTCGTCGACCGACACGCCCCAGTGGGCGACGCCGGGTGGCACGTACAGTACATCGCCTGGCGCCAGTTCATATTCATGCGCGGTGTCGAAACGCTGCAGCAGCTTCAGGCCGCTGTCGGTGCGCAGAGCGTCTTGTGCGGTACAGCGTTGGCCGGTTTTCCAGAGGCGCTTGCCGAGCCCTTGCACCAGAAACACGTCGTAGTAGTCGAAGTGCGGGCCGACGCCGCCATTGGGCGTGGCATAGGAAATCATGATGTCGTCGATGCGCCAGCTCGGCAGGAACGGTACGCTGCGCATCAGTTCGCGCACGGCCGGCACCCATTGATCGACCGCTTGCACCAGCAGGGTCCAGTTGCGCTTGGGCAGTGACGTGAAGTCGTTGACCCGGAATGGACCGGTTTTCAGTTGCCAACTGCGGGGCTTGGTAAAGACGAGGCGGGATTCGACTTCGCACTCGCAGGCGAGGCCGGCGAGTTCTTCCGGCGAGATTGGATCGACGAATCCGGGCAGTGCCTGACGCAGCAACACCGGCCGCTTCTGCCAATAATCACGCAGAAAGCGATCGACCCCCAACTGTTCGACGATCATGGCAGCGCTTTGGCCTGTTGCGCGGCGTTGCCGACATAGGTGTGCGGCCGCAGCGCGCGTAACGCTTGTTTGGCGACTTCGGGAATGTCTAGTCCATCGACGAAGGCAGCCAGTGCCGCGGCATCGATGCGATGGCCGCGCGTCAATGCTTTCAGTTTTTCGTACGGTTCCGGCACGTTGTAGCGGCGCATCACGGTCTGGATCGCTTCGGCCAGCACTTCCCAACTGGCGTCGAGATCGGCTTGCAGGCGCGCCGGATCGACCAGCAGTTTGCCGAGCCCTTTCAGCGTTGCCTCGTAAGCGATGGCGCTATGGGCGAAACCGGTGCCGATGTTGCGCAGCACGGTGGAATCGGTGAGGTCGCGCTGCCAGCGCGAGATCGGCAGTTTCTCGGTCAGGTGCTGCATCACCGCGTTGGCCATGCCGAGGTTGCCTTCGGAATTCTCGAAGTCTATCGGGTTGACCTTGTGCGGCATCGTCGATGAGCCGACTTCGCCGGCTACGGTCTTCTGGCGGAAATATCCGAGCGAAATGTAGCCCCACACGTCGCGGTCGAAGTCGATCAGGATCGTGTTGAAGCGACAGCACGCGGCAAAAAGCTCGGCGATATAGTCGTGCGGTTCGATCTGCGTGGTGTAGGGATTCCAGCCAAGGCCGAGTTTGCCGACGAACTCGCGCGCGTTGGCCTGCCAATCGACTTCCGGGTAGGCGATCAGATGCGCGTTGTAGTTGCCGACCGCGCCGTTGATCTTGCCGAGCAGTTCGACCCTGGCCACTTGTTCGAGCTGACGCTGCAAACGGGCGACGGTGTTGGCGAACTCCTTGCCCATCGTGGTCGGTGTGGCGGTCTGGCCATGGGTGCGGGCCAGCAGCGGCATATCGGCGTATTGCAGGGCGTGGGCTTTGATGGCATCGATCACCTGTTGCATCAGCGGCAGCAATACCTGCTCGCGCGCGTCTTTCAGCATCAACGCATAGGAGAGATTGTTGATGTCTTCCGAAGTGCAGGCGAAGTGGATGAATTCCTTGTCGGCCTTGAGTTCCGGGATTGCATCGAATTTACCCTTGAGAAAGTATTCGACCGCCTTGACGTCGTGGTTGGTGATCTTTTCGCGGTCCTTGATGTCCTGTGCATCGGCCTCGCTGAAATTGGTCAGAATGCTTTCCAGATAACTTTGCGCCTTGGCGCTTATCGGCCGTACTTCCGCCACATGGGCATGAGCAGCCAGTTGCTGGAACCAGCGGATTTCCACCAGCACGCGATAATAGATCAGGCCATATTCGCTGAAGTAGGGGCTGAGACTGCGGGTCTTGCCACAGTAGCGGCCGTCGATCGGCGACAGCGCGGTTAGGGAGGAAAGCGGGCCTTTGACCGGTGCGGGCATGACGGTGAATCCACTGGAAATCAGCGGCAATTTTATCGCAAGCCGGGCGTGAAAGCAGGGCTTTTCCGCGTCAAAGTTGCTTCAGCAAGGCATCGGCCTCGCGGGCAAGAGCGCCGCGTTTGAACAACAATTGCCAACGGCGGCCGCCGAGCTGGCGCCACAGAAAGGCGGCACGCACGCCGGCGAACAACAGCACGCGCACCTTGTCGGCGACATGCTCGTTGCGCAGGTAGTTCAAGTCGCCCCGCACGTGAATGCGAAACGGCAACGTGCTCAGTGTCGAACGGTACAGTGCCGCCAGTTCGCGCAATGCCACCGGTTCGTCGGCAACGGTGGCGAGCGGGTAGCGGGTTTGCAGCCGCTGCAGCTCGAGCCGTATGCGTTCCAGCATTTTGTCGCGGCTTTTCAGCTGACCTTCGAGATGCAGGATGCCGGAGAAATATCGCGGTCCTTCGGCCGGGGCCAGCACCGATTCGTAGCTGCCCAGCAGTTCTTTCAAGGTTTCCAGCCCGGGGCGGAGCTGACGCAGCGAGCCGAATACATCGAGTGTACTGTTGGGGTCGAGCACGAACAGGCTCTGAACCGCCGTACTGAAACGATCCTGTGCGACGATGCCATGCAACGCCAGTTGATGCACCAGAACCGCAGCCTGGGCTGCGCCCGCCAGTGCCACCACCTGTTGCTGCAATCGTTCCATGGTTACCTGGGTTGACAAGACTCGATGACGCCGCCGCCGAGGCAGCGCTCGCCTTGATAAAACACCACTTGCTGGCCGGGTGTGACCGCACGTTGCGGGCGTACGAATTGTACGTGAACGTGATCGTTGTCCAGCAGGTTGACGGTACAAGCCTGGTCGGCTTGCCGGTAGCGGGTCTTGGCCATGCACACAAGCGGCAGCGCCGGCGGGCCATTGACCCAATCGAGCTTGGTGGCGGTCAATGCCGACGACAACAGTAGCGGGTGTTCGTTGCCTTGCACGACGATCAACACATTGCGCGCAAGATCCTTGGCCGCCACATACCATGGCGCTTCCTCACCGCCGCGCACGCCGCCGATGCGCAGGCCGGCGCGTTGGCCCAGCGTGTGGTACATCAGCCCGTCATGACGCCCCAGTATGTTGCCGTCCGTTGTTTCGATGTCGCCGGGTTGGGCGGGCAGGTAGGTTTGCAGGAAATCGCGGAAGCGACGTTCGCCGATGAAGCAGATGCCGGTGCTGTCTTTCTTGTCGTGCGTGACGAACTCGTATTGCGCTGCCAGGGAGCGGACTTCGGCCTTTGGCAGGTGACCGACAGGAAACAGCGTGCGCTCCAACTGGCGTTGGTTGACGGCGCTGAGGAAATAACTCTGGTCCTTGTTGGGATCGAGGCCTTTCAACAGCCAGGTCTGGCCATCGACGTCTTGCGTTCGTGCATAGTGGCCGGTGGCGATCATGTCGGCACCCAGGTACAGCGCATAATCGAGAAAGGCTTTGAACTTGATTTCCTTGTTGCACAGGATGTCGGGGTTCGGCGTGCGGCCGTTCCTGTATTCGTCGAGAAAATGTTCGAACACGTGGTTCCAGTATTCGGCGGCGAAGTTGGCCGTGTGCAGTTTGATGCCGAGTTTGCGACACACGGCCTCGGCATCGGCCAGGTCGGCCTTGGCGGTGCAATATTCGGTGCCGTCGTCTTCGTCCCAGTTCTTCATGAACAGGCCTTCGACCTGGTAGCCCGCTTCGCGCAACAGCAGCGCGGCAACCGATGAATCGACGCCGCCCGACATGCCGACGATGACTTTGGTCTGGTCTATGCTCATGGGGACAAGTGCTGAATCAACGATAGTGGATAGCGCTTGCCGGCGAGATAGTCGCGCAGGCATAGCGCGACCAGCGGGCTGCGGGCGTTGAAGCCCGGTGCCAGGATCTGTTCCGCCGTCAACCAATGTGCGGCAATGATCGGCGTGTCGAGTTCACGCTCGGGATGATGGTGCAGCGGCCTGGCGGCAAAGCAGTGACGCAGGTAGGTAAGGCCGTTGGGAGCAGGGTAGTGATAGAGGCCGATCAGATCGGTGAGTTCCACGTCCCAGCCGGTTTCTTCCAGCGTTTCCCGTACCGCGGCGGTAAACAGCGTTTCGCCTTCGTCGAGATGGCCGGCCGGTTGATTGAACACCACGCGTTCGCCATCGTGCTCTTCGACGATCAGGAACCGCCCCTGTGCGTCCCGTACCACGGTGGCAACCGCACTGTGCGCCAGCCAGACCATTTGCTCTACCTCCGGAAAAGGCCGCGAATGCTACCCGAATCGTGCCCTTTCATAAACGCGCATGGCAGGGGGATAATGGCATTCTTTCCCAGTTGCCAACGGTTTCGCATGAGCACATTGACACATCTGGATGCCAAGGGGCAGGCCCACATGGTGGATGTCGGCGCCAAGGCCGTCACCGAACGTTCCGCCACCGCCGAGGCGTGGGTCGACATGCAGCCGGCGACGCTGCGGATGATTGCCGATGGCACGCACAAGAAGGGCGATGTGTTTGCGACTGCACGCATCGCCGGCATCCAGGCCGCCAAGAAATGTTCGGACCTGATTCCGTTGTGTCATCCGCTGTTGCTCAGCAGCGTCAAAGTGGAGTTGACGCCGCTGCCTGCGCAAAATTGCGTGCATATCAGCGCGACTTGCAAACTGGCCGGCCAGACCGGTGTTGAAATGGAAGCACTGACGGCGGTGTCGGTTGCCGCGCTGACGCTGTACGACATGTGCAAAGCGGTCGATCGCGGCATGGTCATACGCCAGGTGCAACTGGTGGACAAGCAGGGCGGCAAGTCGGGCCATTGGCAGCGCCAGGACTGAGAACGCCGGAGCCGTCATGCTGCAAGTACGTTACTTTGCCAATATTCGCGAAACGCTCGGACTCGAGCACGAACTGGTGCCGTTGCCACCCGGCGCCACCGTGGCTGCGCTGATCCTGAGTCTGACGGCGCGTCACGGTGCGCGCTGGCAGCAACTGGCCGGCGTGGCCAAAGTGCTGACCGCGGTCAATCATGAGGTGGTGCCGCACGACACCATTATCAAGGATGGCGACGAAGTGGCGTTTTTCCCGCCGGTGACCGGGGGTTGACGTCATGACGGTGACGATACGTATCCAGCCGGAGGATTTCGATATCGGTGCCGAAACCGCGAGGTTGCGGCAATTGACGGATAACACGGGTGCCATTGCCACGTTCACCGGTTTGGTCAGGGATCTACAGGACGGCAACCGCATCGAGGCGCTGTTGCTCGAACACTATCCCGGCATGACCGAGAAGAGTCTGCGCAAGATCGTCGAGGATGCACACGTTCGTTGGCCGTTGCTCGGCGTAACCGTGGTTCATCGCATCGGAGAATTGAAACCCGGCGATCAGATCGTGTTCGTCGCCGTCAGCAGCGCACATCGTGCTGCTGCTTTTGCAGCCTGTGAATTCATCATGGACTACCTGAAGACCAAGGCGCCGTTCTGGAAAAAGTGCCGGCAGCCGGACGGCGAACATTGGATTGCCGCCAAGGACAGTGATCAGGCGGCGAGCGATCGCTGGTAACAACTAATCGATGATCCGGTATTCACCGGGTTGCAGTCCGTCCAGATTCCATTCGCCGATTTGCCGGCGCACCAATCTCAACGTGGGAAATCCCACCGCGGCCGTCATGCGGCGTACCTGGCGGTTACGGCCTTCGCTGATGGTCAGACTCAGCCAGCAATCCGGCACCGATTTGCGTGTGCGAATCGGCGGAGTGCGAGGCCACAGTTGCGGCGGTGGCAAGGTGTCGGCTTGGGCCGGCAAGGTCTTGCCATCATTGAGCGCAACACCTTGCCGCAGTTGCTGCAACGCGGCTTCGTCAATGGTGCCTTCTACTTGTACCCAATAGGTTTTCGGCAATTTGTGGCGAGGATCGCTGATGCGGTGTTGCAGGTTGCCGTCATCGGTCAGCAGCAACAGGCCCTCCGAGTCGTGATCGAGCCTGCCTGCCGGGTAAACGCCTTTCAGCGGGATATAGTCACGCAGACCAGGATGGCCGGCTTCAGAGGTGAATTGACTGAGAACGCCGTAAGGCTTGTTGAACAGGATCAGCACTCGGACGAAGTCAGCGTTCGCGCTTTATTTGGCGATATCTGACGTGACGGCCGCGCCATCCTTGATGGGCATTATGTTGGCCGCATGCAGCCCTTTCGGTCCTTCGATGATGTCGAACGATACCGCCTGACCAGCCTTCAGGGTTTTGTAGCCGTCCATCGTGATAGCCGAGTAGTGGGCGAACAAATCGCCGCCGCCGCCATCCGGCAGAATGAAGCCGAAGCCTTTGGCATTGTTGAACCATTTGACCTGACCGGTGCTCATGCTTACCCCTCTTCTTCTGCTAATGATCTTCTTCTAATTGTTGCTGACGCTTTGATGATCTTCTTTGAGATCGTCTTGTAATGGCCTGTATTTATAGTGTTTTTACAGGATCGCGCACGTATAAACCTATTTTTTTGGGCTGTCAAATGCAAGTTGTCCCGCGGTTTGCATCTTTTTTGCTTGTCCCTATACAGAAGAGAGGCGATGGCAGTGCCCGCGTCGGCACGGGCCATCGAATGAATCATGCTATAGTGCCAGTGCAGTCAACGGACTGCCGAATCGATCAGTTTGACCATGACCGCCATGACCCGTTTTATCCGCTCTCCGTACTACGCAGCACCGGCACGCATCCTCGACCAGGATGAAGGCAACGACACCGATCCGCAGCGTGGCGTCGGCATCCGGGAAGCGTTGGCACCGGATGAAGCCAAGATCAAACCACCCCCGTTGTATCGCGTGATTTTGCTCAACGATGATTACACTCCAATGGAGTTCGTCGTCGATATCCTGCGCAAGTTCTTCGGCATGAACACCGAAACCGCGACGCGGGTGATGCTGAAAGTGCATACCGAAGGCAAGGGAGTCTGCGGAGTGTTTCCGAAAGAAATCGCCGAAACCAAGGCGACCCAGGTCAACGAACACGCGCGTGCCGCCGAACATCCGTTGATGTGCGACATCGAGATCGACGATTGAGTATGAACGCGACGCCATTGCAATTCGGCACTTGGCCCTTATCTTGCTTTTAAGTTGGTAAAAGAGTTAGTAAGCGGGTTAGTAAGCGGGTTAGTAAGCGAAAGGTACTTGCCATGTTCAGCAAAGAATTCGAAACAGCTCTCAATCACGTCGTAACCTGGGCACGGGTCAAGCGGCATGAATTCATCACGGTCGAACATCTGTTGATGGCGTTGCTCGACGAAAGCGCCGCGCGCGAAATCCTGCAGGCGTGCGACGTCGACATGGAAAAACTGCGCGGCGATCTGCAGCAGTATCTGACCAATCACATTCCGCAGTTGGCCGAACAGGGCGACAACCAGGACGTGACGCAAACGCTGGGATTCCAGCGCGTGATCCAGCGTGCCGTATTCCACGTGCAATCGACCGGCAAACGCGAAGTGTCCGGTGCCAACGTGCTCGTTGCCATTTTCGGCGAAAAAGACAGCCATGCCGTTTACCTGCTGAAGAAACACGGCGTCAATCGTGGCGATGTCGTCAACTACATCACGCACGGCAACATTCGCGGCCCCGGCATGAACGAAGACAATGACCAGGATCTTGGCGGCGGTGGCGAGCAGGGCAAGGAAAAGCCGGTCAATCCGCTGGAAAGCTTTGCCACCAACCTCAACGAGGAAGCGAAGGGCGGACGTATCGATCCGTTGATCGGACGTGACGAGGAACTGACTCGCCTGATCCAGGTGTTGTCGCGCCGCCGCAAGAACAATCCGCTGTTCGTCGGCGAATCCGGCGTCGGCAAGACTGCCATAGCCGAAGGTTTGGCACGTCGCATCGTCGATGGCCAAGTGCCGGAAATCCTGAAAGACAGCGTCGTGTATTCACTCGACATGGGCGCGCTGTTGGCCGGCACCAAGTATCGCGGTGATTTCGAGAAGCGTTTCAAGATGCTGCTGGCCGAGTTGGCCAAGAAGGAACATGCGGTACTGTTCATCGACGAGATCCACACCATCATCGGTGCCGGTGCGGCCTCGGGCGGTGTGATGGATGCGTCGAACCTGCTGAAGCCCGTGCTGACCAGCGGCAAGCTGCGCTGCATCGGCTCCACCACCTATCAGGAATACCGCGGCATCTTCGAAAAAGACCGCGCGCTGTCGCGCCGGTTCCAGAAGATCGACGTGGTCGAGCCCGATGTCGAAACCACGTATCAGATCCTGCGCGGTCTCAAATCGCGTTATGAAGAACACCATGACTTGCGCTACACCGACAAGGCGTTGCGCGCGGCCGCTGAATTGGCTTCGCGTTATATCAATGATCGCTACATGCCGGACAAGGCCATCGACGTGATCGACGAGGCTGGTGCCTATCAGCGTCTGCAGACTGCCAGCAAGCGCAAGAAGCTGATCCAGGTCAGCGACATCGAGCGCGTCGTGGCGCAGATCGCCCGAATTCCGCCCAAGAACGTATCGGCTTCGGACAAGACCGCGCTGAAGGATCTCGAGAAGAACCTGAAGCTGGTCGTGTTCGGCCAGGACGAAGCGATCGAAACGCTGTCTGCCGCGATCAAGCAATCACGTGCAGGGTTGAAAGAAGGCGAGAAACCGATCGGTTCCTACTTGTTTGCAGGTCCCACCGGCGTCGGCAAGACCGAGGTCAGTCGGCAATTGGCCAAGATCATGGGTATCGAACTTATCCGCTTCGACATGTCGGAATACATGGAGCGGCATACGGTGTCGCGCTTGATCGGCGCACCTCCCGGTTACGTCGGTTTCGACCAGGGCGGTTTGTTGACCGAGGCCATCGCCAAGAATCCGCACTGCGTGCTGCTGCTCGACGAAATCGAAAAAGCGCATCCCGACGTATTCAACCTGCTGTTGCAGGTGATGGACCACGGCACGCTGACCGACAACAACGGCCGCAAGGCGGATTTCCGCAACGTGATCCTGATCATGACCACCAACGCCGGCGCGCACGAGATGAGCCGCACGTCGATCGGTTTCACCACGCAGGATCACACCACCGACGGCATGGAGGCGATCAAGCGGTTGTTCTCGCCGGAATTCCGCAACCGCCTCGACGCGATCATCCAGTTCCACTCGCTGGACAACACGATCATCCGCACCGTGGTCGACAAGTTCCTGGTCGAATTGCAAGTGCAGCTCGATGACAAGAAAGTGGTGCTGCATGTCGAGGACGAAGCCATCGACTGGTTCGTCAAGCATGGCTATGACAAGGCGATGGGCGCGCGGCCGATGCTGCGCTTGATCCAGACCAAGATCAAACGTCCGCTGGCGGAAGACATCCTGTTCGGCAAGTTGGTCAACGGCGGCGACGTGCATGTCACGGTCGAAAGCGACGACATCGAGCTCGAAATTACCGCCGGCTCGGCGCCTGCGCCGCGCGAAGACGACGAGGATCTCAAGGAAGAGAATCTGGACGGTATCTAAGGCGATTGCTGAAGTTGCTGAGGACGTCACGCCGGTCTAATGGCCGGCGTAACAGGGAGCAAGTAGGGAACAAGGGGTAGGGAAAGGAGCAGGGAACAAGAAACAGAAATTGAAGTGCCGTAACAGCCTGGCGCTTAGCGTGCGCGGAAGGTGATGCGGCCCTTGGTAAGATCGTACGGTGTCATCTCCACCTTGACCTTGTCGCCGGTGAGAATGCGGATATAGTTCTTGCGCATCTTGCCGGAGATATGGGCCGTTACCACGTGGCCGTTGTCCAATTTCACCCTGAACATGGTGTTGGGAAGTGTATCGATCACTTCGCCGTCCATTTCGATCTGGTCTTCTTTCGACATTCAATAGCCTATCAATAGCCCAAAAGCTGTGTGAAAACGGGTTGCTGTTTATCCGCGGCTCGGCGGGGTGGCGCATTCTGCCTGAAAAACGCAGGCAAGGTAAACCGGCCGGATTCTTAATTGCGTGGCTTTTACGCCTGGGCCGACCCCAGCATGGAATCCGTCATCAGCACCCAGCGCTGCCGGATCAACAGCTCCATCGGGCGATACTGGATTTTGTAGCGCATCTTGCGGCTGTCCCTGATCCAGTAGCCGAGATACAAGTAGGAGAGGCCAAGGCGGCGGGCCTCCATGATCTGCCACAGCACGCCGAAGGTGCCGAGCGAACGTTTTTCCTCCAACGGATCGAAGAAGGTATAGACGGCGGACAGACCGTTTTCGAGGCGGTCGGTCACCAGTACGCCGATCAGCCTGCCTTTGCAGCGCATCTCGTAATACAACGTACCTTCGCATTGCTTCAGCAAGAAGGCCTCGTATTGCTCGCGACTCGGTGGATACATGTCGCCGTCGCCGTGCCGCACCGAGATGTAATGCTTGTACAACAGGAAATATTCGTCTTCGGCAATCGAGGTGACCAGGTTCATCGTTACGTCGGCATTGCGTCTGAGCACGCGCTCGAAGCGCCGGTTGGTGGCGAAGTGCTGTACCAGCACGCGACAAGACAGGCATTGCTGGCACGTTTTGCAATTGGGGCGGTAAACATGGCTGCCGCTGCGGCGGAAACCGATTTCCGACAGTCGGCTGTTGTGGGACTGCTCGACCTGGAAGTCAGGATCGATGAACAACGTCTGCGCTTCCTGATCGGGCAGGTAACTGCACTTGTGCGGTTGGGTAG
>DATJXP010000069.1:0-2115 GCA_035500035.1 Candidatus Acidiferrum sp.
GCCGCCGAAGATGCTGGACCCGCATCCGCACGACATGCCGGCCGCCACCAACCTGCAATGGTGGCAAGAGGAAAGCGTGCACTGGAACCAACTGTTCGGGGCTACGATCAATGAAGAACGCGGCAAGCTTGGACTCGCGCCCATCGCCGACGTCAAACACTACTTGTTCGGCGAACGGCCACTGCTGGCAGCCGATCCGGTGTTGGCGCCGCTGCCGGAAACCACGGTCAAAGCCGTCCAACACGGGGCCTGGCTGATCGACGATACACGTCCATTGCCCGAGGCAGTCGAACGTTTTCTTGCGGCAGGACCAGCGCCGGTCTACATCGGTTTCGGCAGCATGCGCACCGACCCCGCGCTGGCGCAAACCATGATCGCCGCCGCCAAGGCCTTGGGACGACGCGTGGTATTGTCGTCCGGCTGGGCGCGGCTGACGACGGCAGAAGACGCCGACACCCTCGTACTCGGCGACTGCAATCACTCGGCGCTGTTTCCGCGCGTGGCCGCCATCGTCCACCACGGCGGCGCCGGCACCACCACTGCGGCCGCTCTTGCCGGTACGCCGCAATTGCTGGTGCCGCACAACTACGATCAATTCTGGTGGGCCCGACGCATCCAGCAACTCGGAGTTGGCGCCAGCGTGGCGCGCGACGGGCTGGATACGACGTTGGCGCAAATAGCATTGCACAGCGTGCTGACTGCATCGATGGCCATGCAGGCCAAGGCGCTGGCCTCACGCATGGTGACGAACGGCGCCGTACTGGCGGCGCAGCAATGCACGGGCGAGGATCGGCAATGATGCAGCGGCGTTGAGGCGCTTACAGCAAATCCGCGCAGAGCGCTCCCACTGCCTTGTAATCGACCTTGCCGTTGGCATTGAAAGGAAACTCGCGCAACGCAACGATGCGGGCCGGAATCATGTAAGCCGGCAGTCTGGTGGCCAGCGTCGCCTTCATCGCCGTTTCGTCGATGGATTCCGCACAAACGAATGCGACCAATCCTGCGGCGGTGCCATCGTCGCTGTTCGGCCACGGGATCACGCAGACGAGGTCGCGGCCGCAAAGCTCCCGTATCGCCGTCTCGCACTCTTGCAGCTCGATACGATAACCCTTGATCTTGACCTGTCGGTCGGCGCGACCCTTGAAGCAATAACCGTAACGTTCGTCCCACACGGCGAGGTCGCCGGTCCGATACCAGCGCTGTCCATCCCGGATGAAGAACTTGTCGGCGTTCAACTCCGGGCTCTGCCAGTAGCCCTGGGTTACCTGCGAGCCTGACGCCAACAATTCGCCAACCTGCCCCCGTGGCACCGGCTTGCCTTCATCGTCAGCGAGTGCGAGTAATTGACCCGCATACGGCCGCCCGATCGGCACTATGTCCGGCAGCGAAAGCGCCGGATCGACATGGAAATACGTGAACGAAACCGTTGCCTCGGTCGGCCCCCACAAATTGAAGATGCGGGCCGCGGGGGCCGCTTCGGCAAAATGCCACGCAGTGGCGAGCGACAACGCCTCGCCGCAGAAAAATGCCAATCGTATCGAGCGCAACGCATCGCGGCCGAGCATGCCTGCCTTGTGCGCAAGACTGATGACCGACGGCACCGACACCCACACCGTGAGCCCCTCCTCCTGCACATGGCGCGATGCCAACAGCGCTGCCGCTGGCGGAATGCAGTACAAGGCGGCACCGCTGGCCCAGGTCAAAAAGATTTCATGCACCGACAAATCGAAGGACAGCTCGGAAAGATGCACGACGCGATCGTCCGGCGTGATGTCTAACAGTGCTTGCAGATTGGCAAGATAGGCAGCCAGGTTGGCACCCGTGATCGCTACTCCCTTGGGTTTGCCTGTCGTACCTGAGGTGAAAATGATATAGGCACCGTCATCGAATGAGGCATTGACGGTAACTGCCGCGTGCACAGATTCTTGCCGCAGTACGACGCCGGTGTCCGCACCAATGACGAAGCGCAATGCGCTGTTGTCACCGGCAACGCCGGTCAGATCGTAATCGGCATCGGCCAGCATGCCGACTGCACCGGACTGCTTGAGGACGTAGGCATTTCGGCCGGCCGGCGCATTCGGATTGAGCGGTACATAGGCACAGCCGCTGAGCAGG
>DATJXP010000070.1:0-5230 GCA_035500035.1 Candidatus Acidiferrum sp.
CGGCACCTACCTGACCGGCATTCCCTACAACCCGGAATACCGCCGCCGGTACGAGCAGTACATAAAGGATGCGCAGCAGGGCAAGGCACGCGACACCTTTGCCGCCTGCGTTCCCTATGGTGTGCCGCGCATGCTGGGCGATTCGGCGGTGCCGTTCGACATCATCCAGGCGCCGGAAGTAATGATCTGGTACGACGATTACGGACGTACCGAGCGGCGGATTTTTCTCGATGGCCGCCAGCATGTGCAGGTTGCCGATACCGACTTCGCCGAGGGCCCCACCTGGTCCGGCCATTCCATCGGCCATTGGGAAGGCAATACGCTCGTGATCGATACCGTCAACATGATCGTCGCCAATTTCGACGAAACCTCCGCGCCGCACAGCGCCAAACTGCACCTGGTCGAGCGCTTGCGGCTGATCGATGCCAACATCATCGAGAACCGGATGACCTTTACCGATCCTGCGGCTTTCGACGCGCCCTGGGTGGTGACGCGCTATTACGGTCGTGTCAACGCTGCTGCCAAACCCGAAGCGGACACCCAGAAAATCGTTCACACCTATCTGGAATTGAACGACAGGCCATGCATTCCGAACGTGCGCCTGGACGAGCACGGCTTTCAAGTGATCATGCTGCCGCAGGAGATCGAAGCGGAAACGCAGCGGATTCGATTCGTGCCCGCGACTCCTGCCGCCCAGGAGCCGGCACGATGATGAAGATGCGCATCCTGCTGGTTGCTTCGGCACTGCTGGTAACGCTGCGTGCCTTCGCCCATCACTCTGTTGCGATGTTCGACAACGGCGCACTGGTGGTGTTGAAAGGAGTCGTGGTCACGTTTTCGTACGTCAATCCGCACGTATGGATTTCGATCCAGGGTTCGCCCGATGGCACGGGTGAAGCGGCGCGCTGGGATATCGAAGCGACTTCACCCAGCACGCTGGCGCGCATCGGCATCGCCGGCGATGCGTTGAAGTCAGGCGACCCGGTGACGATAGCAATGCGGCCTTTGCGCGATGGGCGTCGTGGCGGCAGCATGGTGTTCGTGATTACGCCGGACGGCATCAGTCACGGCGCGAATCCGTCAGAGCTGGGCCTGCACCTGGAGGATTTGAAACCTGGTCAGGCCCAGGCCCGTCCCTGAGTTCAGCCCCACAACGCATCGGCGTGATGCGCGATGTGATCGGCGATGAAGCTGGCGATGAAGAAGTAACTGTGATCGTAGCCGGCATGCAGGCGCAACGTCAGCGGATGCTTGGCGGCGAGCGCCGCCGTTTGCAGCAGTTCAGGCTTCAGTTGATTGACGAGAAAACCGTCGTCCTGACCTTGATCGACCATGATGTGCAATTTCTCCTTCGCCTTGGCGATCAGTGCGCAAGTGTCGTACTGCTCCCAATCGGCCTTGTTGGCGCCGATGTAACGACCCAGCGCCTTCTCGCCCCACGGGCAGTTGAGCGGCGAACAGATCGGCGAGAACGCCGACACCGCCTTGTACTTGCCTGGATTTTTCAGCGCTATCGTCAGCGCGCCGTGACCGCCCATCGAGTGGCCCATGATCGAGCAGTTGTTGGTATCGAGCGGCAGCTCGCTGGCGGCCAACACTGCAGGCAACTCCTGCGTCACGTAATCGTACATGTGGTAGTGCGTGGACCACGGTGCCTGCGTCGCATTGACGTAGAAACCGGCGCCATGACCGAAGTCCCACGCCTTGTCGGGATCGCCCGGTACATCGGCACCGCGCGGACTGGTGTCCGGGCACACGATCGCCACGCCGGCCTCCGCCGCATACTGCTGCGCGCCGGCCTTCTGCACGAAGTTGTCGTCGGTGCAGGTCAGCCCCGACAGCCAGTAGATCACCGGTACCTTGCTGTTCGCAGTTGCGTTCGGCGGCAGATACACCGAGAAAATCATGTCGCAGTGCAACACCGCACTCTT
Organism: Candidatus Acidiferrum sp.; assembly: GCA_035500035.1. Classification (GTDB taxonomy): domain Bacteria; phylum Pseudomonadota; class Gammaproteobacteria; order Pseudomonadales; family Pseudohongiellaceae; genus CAILUG01. The sequence goes on from DATJXP010000070.1 coordinate 1,932, forward strand.
GTGTTTGAACTTGATCTGCTTGCCGCCGAACATCTTGTTGGCGCTGACTTGTTCGAGACTCATCGATAACTCCAGACTGTTCTCTGAACTGAAAAATAAAAAAGGGGCCACAAGTGACCCCTTTGCTTGAACGAACAAGATCAGTACAACACCACCGACCGGATGCTCTTGCCTTCATGCATCAGGTGGAATGCGTCATTGATCTTTTCCAGCGGCATCGTGTGCGTGATCAGCGGATCGATCTCGATACGCTTCTCCATGTACCAGTCGACGATCTTCGGCACATCGGTACGGCCGCGGGCGCCACCGAAGGCGGTACCGCGCCAGTGACGACCGGTTACCAGCTGGAACGGACGCGTGGAAATTTCCTGGCCCGCGCCGGCCACGCCGATGATGAAGCTCTGGCCCCAGCCTTTATGGCAGCACTCGAGCGCCTGGCGCATCACTTTGACGTTGCCGATACATTCAAAGCTGTAATCGACGCCGCCGGTCATCTGCACGATGGCATCGACCACGTTGTCGACATTCTTGGGATTGATGAAGTCGGTCATGCCGAACTGGCGGCCCATCGCTTCGCGCGCCGGGTTCAGGTCGACGCCGATGATGCGGCTGGCGCCGGCCATGCGAGCACCCTGGATCACGTTCAAGCCGATGCCGCCCAAACCGAACACGGCAACGGTGGAGCCGATTTCAACCTTGGCCTGGAAAACCACGGCGCCAACGCCGGTGGTGACGCCACAGCCGATGTAGCAGATCTTGTCGAACGGGGCGTCTTCACGCACTTTGGCGAGTGCGATTTCCGGCAGCACGGTGAAGTTCGAGAACGTGGAGCAGCCCATGTAGTGCAGGATCGGCTTGCCATCGAGCGAGAAGCGGCTGGTGCCGTCCGGCATCAGGCCCTTGCCCTGGGTGGAGCGGATGGCCTGGCACAGGTTGGTGCGCGGATGCAGGCAGTAGTCGCAGTTGCGGCATTCCGGGGTGTACAGCGGGATCACGTGATCGCCTTTCTTCAGCGACTTCACGCCCGGACCGACATCGACGACGATGCCGGCGCCTTCGTGGCCGAGAATGGCCGGAAACGCGCCTTCCGGGTCGTCACCGCTGAGCGTGAAGGCGTCGGTGTGGCACACGCCGGTGGCTTTCAGTTCCACCAGCACTTCGCCTTCCTTCGGTCCTTGCAGATCGACTTCGCAGATTTCGAGGGGTTTGCCGGCGGCGACAGCCACCGCTGCACGAGTTTTCATGGGCGTTTCCTTTTGTTCCCGGACAGGTCCGGGGTTGGTTCTGGATTTGTTGGAGCGGGCAGTGCCGCAGGGCCGGAATATAGCCGGTCGCCATGGGAAATGGGTAGCTCGAATCTTCAAGGAAAAAAGGACATTGTGCGCGGCTGCGCCGGTGTATCCCTTGAGTATAATGCCGGCCCTGTCGCGGGCCGGAGTGTCCGCCGATCACGGTCCCGGATCCCGGTTGCGAATTTGGTTGCAGAGGCTTGTTCATGGCATTGGTCACGTACATCAAACACGACGGTTCCAGTTACGAAGTCGAAGTGCCGAGCGGCACGTCAGTGATGCAGGCGGCTGTCGACAACATGATCGACGGCATCGTCGGCGAATGCGGCGGCTCGTGCAGCTGTGCCACCTGTCACTGCTACGTGGACGAGGCCTGGGTGGGCAAACTGACCCCGCCGCAGCCCATGGAAAAGGATATGCTCGAGTGTGTGCTCGATCCGCGCCCGAACAGCCGGCTGAGCTGCCAGATCGTGGTCAACGACGGTCTCAATGGACTGGTCGTGCGTTTGCCGGAATCCCAGTTCTAAAAAAATTATCGCCCTGCCGGAACTTTTTCCGCCAGCCGCCGTCAAAGGTAGTGTAGGCAAAGGTTCTCCCTCGCTTACTTCCCCTTAGTTGTTTCTAGTTTGTGATTTTAAAGCCCGGCTCTGCCGGGCTTTTTTTCATGTATGGGTTTTGGGGCTGCCTACTGGTCTGTTGCGCGGATCGGGGTAAGGCTGCTTCGAACGCCGCGGGCGCTTTCAGAGCTCGGATAAGGCCGCTGGTGCCATTTCTTTCCAGACGCAGCATCGCCTGGGCGCCATTCCGCTTTGGCGATTCTCGACAGTGCTTTTTTGGAGTTTCCGGTGATTCCGCGTGCCGGATAAATTCTTTCGTCGTGTTGCGTAAAGCGTTGCTGTCGCAGGGGAATCTGTGAGGCGATCCGCAGATTTACAAGAATAGGGAGTTTTCCCGGGTGCGGCCGGCAAACTGTGAGCTGGCTAACGACAGGGTGATTTGGACGCTACCTATAATTCCGCCCAGATGAAGTAAATCGGGTTAGCGCCATGATTCAAGCCATGTCCTGTAGTGCCCATTCCGGAAGAGTGCATTTCGGTGTGTTTGCCAGTCTGGATTTCGACAAGCCGGTACTGCAAAGCATGATCGACATCCTCAGTCAGCCCCGCGTCCATGTTTGCCCGCAATGCCATGGCAAGGGCTTGCTGGCGCATCACTTGGTCTGCCCGTCCTGCAAGGGCTATGGCAAGACCCCCTAGGGCGGGGTATCGAGATCCCGCACCAGGCCAGGATCGTCCAGATCCAGCCGCACTATCCTGTCGCTGAATTTCTGCAGCAGTTGCCGCGCGCCGCTGTCGCCTTGCAGTGCGGCGAGCCGGGGAAAATAGTCCCTGCCTATCCCCACCGGATTGCCGCGCCGCTCCTGAAAATGCGGCACCACCAGGGCCGACGGCGTCAGCGCATTGCGGACGGCGACGATGCTGCCGGGCAGCACCCACGGCATGTCGGCCAGCGCGATCACGGCAGCTTGCCATGTTTTTGCGGCCGGCATCGCGGCAGCCAGGCTATGTCCCATGCCCAGATTCGCATCGGCAGCCGTCACGATGCGCCAATCGTTGCGGTATTGCTCGGCCAGTGTGGTGTCATCCGGTTTCAGCACCAGCACGCGTTCGGTGAACAAAGGCTGCAGCAGCGCCAGCGTTTGCGCCAGCAAGGCGACTCCGGGCGTTAGTTGGTAGCGGCGTTTGTCCGAGCCAAAACGGCTGCTGCTGCCGGCGGCCAGCACGATGCATCCAATCGGGTTTTGTTGCACGGTGCCGGCGGCGGTCATGGCGGCGTCAGCGTTTGGCGGCGCGCAGCTGCGTCAGCTCGGCCAGGATGGCGATGGCGATCTCCGGCGGCGTCTTGCTGCCCAGCGGCAGTCCGACCGGCGCATGCAGTCTGTCGATCTGGTCCTGCGGAATGTCGAGACTGAGCAAGCGCTCGCGGCGCTTGTTGGAGGTGCGATCCGAG
>DATJXP010000071.1:0-11699 GCA_035500035.1 Candidatus Acidiferrum sp.
CGATGCGTTGGCAACCACGATGGCGGCCAACTGTTCGCAGCGGCGGGCAAAGGCCGCGCTGGTCCACCGCGGCGGCAACGCTGCGCGCGCACTGGTGGCCGCCGGAAGCAACAGGCGTTCGAGCGGCACCAGGCGCAACAACAACCGGTAACGCGGCAATTGCCAGGCCAGCGTCAGCACGACACGACGTTCCCAGTGCGACAACTGGCGCCAACGTCGCCATTTGCGCATCAACTCAGACAAGTTTCAGCAACCCGGCTTCGGACAACTGTGTCAGCAACTGGCGGAGGTCCAGTTCCAGCTGCTCGGCACTGACTTCGTATTCGGTCAGCAGTTGCTTGCAAGCCGGCTCCACTTCCGGATTGTCCTGCAACAATTGCCAGAACCTGGCGCCGACTTTGTCGAGCCCGAAATAAGTGGTGCTGGCGAGATCGAGGATCACCACTTCGCCGCCTATTTCCTGCGACAGCGCCTGGGGCGACAGTTCTACGCGCATATTCAGCATGCTGCTTCCTCTATATATGTTTCTATATGTGTTTCGACAGGGGTTTCAGTCATAAGGTTCGAGCCTGCCGTTGCGCAATCTCACGACGCGATCGGCCAGTGCCAGACTGCCCTCGCGATGAGTGATCAGCAGCAGGGTCCGGCGCGCCCATAACCGTCGTGCATCGGCGACAAGCGCACGTTCGCCGTCAGGATCCAGCATGGCGGTGGCTTCGTCCAGAATCAGGACAGGTGTGTCCGCCAGCAACGCACGCGCCAGCGCCAAGCGCTGACGCTGACCTCCTGACAACAATACGCCATCGTCGCCGATGACGGTATCGTAGCCGCACGGCAGCCTGCCGATGAATTCATGCGCCTGTGCCGCGCGCGCGGCGTGCTCGATCCGCTCGCGGCTTGCCTGCGGACAACCGTAGGCGATGTTCGCCGCGACGGTGTCGTGACTCAGTTGGATTCGCTGCGACACCACGCCGAATTGGCGTCGCAGCAACCCGACGTCCAGTTCGCGGATATCGACGTCATCCAGCAGGATGCGGCCTTGCCGCGGGTCATACAACCGCAGCAACAAATTGATCAGCGTGGTTTTGCCGCTGCCGTTTTCGCCCACCAGCGCCACGGCTTCGCCCGCCGCCACCTGCAACGTCAAGCCATCGAGCACTGCCGGTCCGCCCTGGTAGCCGAACACCAATTGCTCCACCGCCAGTTTGCCTTGCACCGGCGTCGGCAGTTGGATGCCACCGCTGACTTCTACCGGCTCGCGCCAAAGCTGCTGCATGCGGGACAGCGCCCCTTCCGCCTGCCGGCACTGGCCATAGACATGCGATAGCGCGCTGACCGGCCTGGTCAGCAACACTGCATACAACAGAAACGTCACCAGTGCGCCTGGCGTCATGCCGTTGCCTTGCACTTGACCCAGCCACAGCAACACCAGCACTGCACTGGCCGCCACGCACTGCAACAGCGGCTCCAGGCTGGCGCCGGCGCGTGCTTCGCGCAGGCGGATTGCGGCGAGGTCGGTCGCCGCTTTGCGGAAACGTTCCAGCTCCGGCGCTTCGCGATTGAAAACCTTGATCGTCTGCATCAACGACAGCCCTTCGCTCAACAAGGCGTTGTTGGCTGCATATTGCCGTTGATGTTCCTCCGCCAGCGGCCGCAACCAGCGCACGAAAAATTTCAGCCCGAGGTAGAACACCGGCACCAACACCGCGACCAGCAGTGCGAGCGCGGGGTCGAGTCGCCACATCAACAACAAGGCTCCCGCCACGCTGAACAAGGCCGCGCCGAGGCCGCTCAGCGTATCGGCAATGAAGCCGGCCAACAGCTCCACTTCATGCGTCAGCAAGGCCAGCATGTCGCCTTGGCGCTGCCGCAGCAGGAAAGGCAGCGGCAGGGCGAGCACTCGTTGATAAAGCCGGATGCCCAGGCCGGCGTTGACGTCGGCCGCCAATTTTCCCTGTCGTACCGCAGTGACGTAACGCAGCGCTGCCTGCAGCGCAAACAGGCCCAGCAAGGCCGCCGCGATTCGGGCGATGCCATCGACATTGGTCTGCAACAAGTTGCCGGCAAAGCGGCCGGCCAGCGCTGGAAGACCCAGTGCCACGGCACTTTCCAGCACCATCAGCAGGCTGACCTGGATCAGCAAGTTCCGATATGGCTGCGCATGCGACAGCAACTCCCGCCAGTTCATGCGGAATCGTCACCCTGCCGCCAGCGCATCAACAGTCCTGACACTGCCCTGCGCAGATACAACCACGGCAACCAGCGAACCCGGCTGTCCGCATATTTGTGACGCATGTATTCAGCCGGCGGCAACAGTACCTGCACGCAATGACGCGCTTTGTTGCGGATACCCTTGCACGCCTGCAAGTCGTACCAGTGACGCTTGATGGCGCCGCCCTGCAGGTAGCGATCGGGCATCGCGATGGCAGCGCCGGCAAGTTCCGCCGCCCACGTATCCGGCAACGGCGTAGCGAAAGCCTGTTGCGCCTTCAGCAAGCCTTGCCGGCAAGTGGCGACCAGGCCCTTGCCGCGCGCAAGCGCAAAAAAGTCCAGCCACTGCTGCACGCCGAACGCGCGGGCCAACTGGTCGATGTCGTAGAGCCAGATCAAGCGATCTCCGGTGTGGTGCGTGATGTCGTTGACCGTGTAGGACGCCTGCTGATGAATGCCACGGTGCAGACAGGCAATCAGCAACGCATCCGCGGCAGCCACGGTATTCGCATGCACGGACAACGCAGGTACCTGCTGACGGCGCGACCACAACTCGCCGAACGGCAACAGGTCGCAAAGCACTTCGGAATTGCTGAGTTTCCAGTGCAGGTCGATGTTCTGCCCGGCGCCCGCCGCATCGGGCTTGCCGAAATCGAGCTGATAGAAAACGATTTCGTCGTCGGTCGTGGTACGGCGATAACCCAGTTGCAGTAACAACGCGATTGCGGTCTCCAGTTTGTCTTCCCCGATCAACATGTCGGTATCGCTCCGCGTGCGCCACACCGGATTCCGGTAGAGCGAATACGCCAAGGCGGCGCCCTTGTAGGTCAACACTTCGATGTTTGCCGCTGCGAGCGCCGCCAGCACCGCATCCATCGCTTGGCGACTGCGCAGTTCGATGGCGGCACGGGCACGCACCAAAGGCGCCAGCCGCGCCCGCAGCGATGCCGGGCAATCCGCCAGCAGATCCAATCGCTCCAGCACCAGACATTCGATACCGTGGAATTGCAGGAAATCGATGAAAGATGTCACCGTCGCGGCATCCTCGCCGTACCGCCACGTTGTCGGCTCGTCACGCAGCAGTTTGTAGCAAAGCTCTTGTTGCAAGAGCACGGGAAAATGGCCTGATTTGGGAAGGGCGTCGTTCATGCAGCCGCCTTGGGACGTGAATCAACGCGCAAGCAGGGCTTGCATGCGTTCCTGCAGCCTGGCTTCGCCGGCTCCCAGCATGCGCACCTTGTCGGCGGCCTGCCTCACTTCGAGCGTGCGTCCGCGCTGGGTTGCCAGGTATTCGGCATACTGCGCCCAGTTGTAGGGGTTGCTCGGCCGTTGTTCGAGCGCCTGTCGCATGGTATCGATCGCAAAACGGAATTGCGTGTCGGCATCATCGCGCGTGACAGCAATCTGGCCACGCCAGGCGAACAGCCTGGCTTTCAATGCAAGATAGTCGGGATGCCGGGGCCACAGCACGAGTGCCTGATCGATGCGAACGAGCGCGTCATCCACCGCCTCGGCAGTTGGTTTGCGGTCGGCGGAACCCCAATAGATCACGTCACGCTGAACGACGAAAGTAATGACGTCGGAAACCAGCACCTGTACGGCAAAAGTACCCTGCCATGCCAGCAACAGCAGCACCATCACCGCCAGCGTGCGTTGTCGCCACAGGGCAGTCATCTCAGCCGCTCCCGACTGAAGCCGCAGCGATCGTCATCGCGCGCTGGTTGCCTTCGAACAGCTTGCGGGCATGTTCTGCTCCTTTGCGTTCGACGACGAGCTTGTAGGCTTCGCTGAGAACAGGCGGACGCGCATCGAGGTTGTGGGCATCGGTGGCGACGAAAGTAATGCGATCAGCGTCCAGCAATTGCAGCGCCACCTCCTCGGCCTTGGCGCCGAACTTGCCGGTCAGGGAGCCTGCCGTCACTTGCAACAGGCAGCCCACTTCGAGAAATTGATCCAGCACGGCCATGTCGCGCATCACCGACTTGTTGCGCTCCGGGTGGGCTATCACCGGCCTCACGCCCCGTTTCAACAGCCACTTGGTGAATTGGCCGGAACCCGGAATGATGTGGCCGTGCGGAAACTCCAGCAGCATCAGTTCGTATTCGCCATCGTTGCCGAGGAACGGCAACTGCTGTGATTCGAGTTGCTGGAAAATGATGTCGGTCAGCCGTACTTCGGCGGCGAAGCTGATCGCCAGCGGCACGGCGTTGTCCACCAGCGCCTTGCGGAAATTTTCGTAATGGCGCCGGATGGAATTCTTTTCGTTTTCCCAGCGGCCGGGATGGATGTGCGGGGTCAGAATGCTGTGGGTGATGCCGTCTTTCCAAGCCATGCGCGCCAGCGAAACCGCCTCGTCCATGGTATCCGGCCCATCATCGATGCCTGGCAGGAAATGGCAATGGATATCAATCATCAGCCATGGGAATCGACGGAGTTGTAATAACCTCCGCCATAGCGGTAATTGTAGCTCTCGTAATACTTGGTCAGCCGTTTGGGATCGAAATGGTTGAGCACGACACCGGTCAACATGGCATTGGCGTTCTCGAGCTGCCCGATGGACTTCTTCGCCAGCGACGCCGCTGTCGCATCGGCCTTGATCACGAAGATCAACGCATCGGCGTAAGAAGCCAGCATCAACGCGTCGCTGACGGCGGCCACCGGCGCCGAGTCGATGACGATGCGATCAAAACGGTTTTTCAGCGTTTCCAGCGCATCGCGGAACCGGCGTGAACTCAGCATCTCCAGCGGATTGGACGGAATGATGCCGGCCGGCATCACGCTGAGATTGGATTCGCCGAATTGGGCGATACATTCATCCAGTTCGGCAGACCCCGCGACGAAGTTGGACAGCCCCGGGTGCTTGGCCGGCAGATTGCAGCGCCGCGCCAGGCTCGGCCGGCGCAAATCGGCACCGACCACCAGTGTCCGCTCCATTTGGCCGAACGCGGCGGCGAGATTGAGCGTCAACGTGGACTTGCCCTCGCCCGGTACCGACGATGTGACGACGATGATCCTGGCGGGTTTGTCGAGGCCGCTCAGTACCACGCCGGTCCTGATGGTACGGATGGCTTCGGCAAATTCGCTCTTGGAATTCTGCCAGTATTCTTCGAACTCGCCGGCCTTGCCGCCCTTCATCAATGGCAGCGTGCCAAGGATGGGCACGCCCAACCGTTCTTCCACCTCGCTCGGACTCTTCAGCGTGTTTTCGAGCGTATCCAGCAGGATGGCGAGACCGCAGGCCAGCGCCAGCGTGACCATGAAGGCCATCATTGCCGATTCTCTGATATTGAGGCCAACTTCAGAGCCTTCCTGGGCAGTGTCGATGATGCGACCTGGCGGCGCCTCGAACACGCCGATCTCGTCGGTCTCCTTGAGACGATTGAAGAACCGATCGTAGAACTGGCTGTTGGTCTCGACTTCCCGCTCGAGATCCTTCAGTTGGAATTCCTTGCGGTTGGTGTCCTGCAAATCCAGGTTGGTGGCATCGAACTGGCTCTTGCTGGCGTTCTCGGCATCCAATGCCTGGCGATATTCGCGACCGATGCTGTACTCGACATTGCGGACCTCGGATTCCAGCGCGCTGCGCGCACTTGATGCCTGCGCCTTGGCCTCGGCTATCTTCGGATGCTTGGGGCCGTAGCGCTTGGACAATTCACTGAGGTTGCGCTGCGCATCGGACTCCACCTGCTTGAGCCGACGTATGCTCTCGTGATTGGCGAGGGAGGGAATCGTCAGCAATTCATCCACGCTGTGACCCTTGAGTCGCTCCAGTTCCTTTTCGGTCGCCTCGAGATCCTGCCGGCGCTGACGCGATTGCTGGTAAGTGGTGCTGATGCTGGATATCTGCTGTGCACTGAGTTTGGTGGTCACGCCTTGAACGTCGACGAATTTCTCGCGCTCGCGGAATGCCTGCAGACGATCTTCAGAGCTCTTCAGGTTCTGCTTCAGCGTATCCAATCGCCCCTGCATCCAGCTGTTGGCTTTCATCGTGGTCTGAAGCTTGGAGTCAAAGAAACTATCGATATATTCTTCCAGATAGGTATTGGCGATGGTGGCCGCAAGTTTGGCACTGTCATCGCGATAGGTCAGCGCAACCAGGTTGCTGTCGCCAATCTGTTGTATCTTGACATTGCCAGCGACCTGGTCGGTGAGATCCTGGATGCGATCCTCCTCCGGCGGCATAGTCCATGGTTTCGGCGGCGTGGGATTGAGGCCGGGCGGCTTCAGCGAGGACAGGTCGAATTTGTACCATGGCTTCGGCGGCGGCGGTGTAGGCATGAAGCGTTGCAAGTTCTGCAGTTGCAACTTGCGCACCACACGCTCGGCCAGCATGCGCGAGCGCAACAACTCGAATTGCGTCTGCATGTATTCGACGCCCTGGCTCTGCTGGTAAACATCCTTGATCTGCACCACGTTGTTCTCGCCCTCTTCGATCAACAAGGTAGCGCGGGCTTCATAGACTGGTGGTCTGGAGCTGATCCAGAACGAAGTAGCGCTCGCCACCAGCCCCGACAACGCCAGAATTGCCCATTTGCGCACCCAGATCGAGCGCAACATCCTGAACAAATCGACGGCGTCTTCGCCTCCGTCCTGACGGAGCGCGGGAACATTGGTGAGGGGGCTGTTCATCCGTTACGACTCGCTGAATGAAAGGACTTAGAAGAAACTTTGATCGATGGTGATAGTATCACTTGGCTTGATTTCGTAATCCATGTCCACTTTGACCGGCTCGGTTTTGCCGATGGAGACCACCGTCATCTTCGACTTGGATGCACGCTCAGTAAGCCCGCCGGCTATGGTAACGGCCTGGCGCAACGTCAGTCCCGGCTGGTACGGATAACTGCCGGGTTTGTTCACTTCGCCGGTCAGATAGAACGGCCGGTACTCGACGATGCTGACCGTGACCTTGGGATCGACGAGATAATCCGGCGAGAGCCCCGCCACGATTGCCTGCTGCACCTGCGTCACCGTTTTCCCTATCACGCTCACTTCGCCGAGAAAGGTGAACTGGATCGTGCCGGTATCAGTGATCAGTACCCGGTCCTGGTTAAGGTCCGGCTCGTTGAAAACAAAGATCTTGATGACATCGCCGACACCCAGGGTATAGGCCGAAACATCCGCTGCGCAAACATGGGCGGACAGCACGAGACAGCAGCCCGACACCAGTAGCCAACGGATAAATTTTGCCATGTCAACTCAACCCCTGTCCGTTGGCCGGGACCGCGTTGCCGGGTCCTTCAACGGTTCCTGTAATTCAAGAAAACATAATATATCGACTTGTCGAACTCCGCTCTTGCGAAACTCGATTTCATCGTCTGGTAGCTGAGGCCGAATCCCAAATTGACCACCTTGTTGAAATCATACTCCATCCGGAGGTTGTACATCTTGCGGTCATCGACCCTTGCCGTATCGTGGTAATCATCGGTGCCAAACGTGAAATCGAACCGGCTGCGGGTCCGGTTGCTCCACTGGTGCGTCCAGATCAGGCTGTAGTCCTTGCTGCTGACAAAGCTGCCCACGCCCAGCGACTCCCTTTCGCTCGTGCGCGCGCTGAATTCGAATCTCGAATAGCTGAGTGGCGCCCACACGGCCGCGAACTCCCAGAACATGGCATTGTCGCTGTCCGTGGGCAGCGTCGTAGTAGTGGTGGTCGTGGCAGGGGCAGTTGAACTGGTCTGAGCGGTACTGGCATCGGCCCATTGCGCCGACTTCCAGCCGAAATGGCGGGAACTGAAACCCACGCGCACCTTGCCCGTGGTCTTGGCGGTAGCCTCGAGATCGGCCCCGATGAGATATTGTTCATCCGCACTGTCCAGCGGCGTCTGCGTGCCATCCGCTGCCGTGGGGGTCCGCGGGTAGGAAACTTCCTCATGGCGATACTCGACGGCCAGGTCGGTCCTGGACGCCACTCTGTATTGCAACATCAGTCCGTAGTAGTTCTCGTTATAGTTGCGCGAGTCATCCACGATCAATGGTGAATCGCGCTTGGTGCTGCGATGCCCGACCGAGGCGGTAAAACGCAGACCATGATTATCCCGGCCCAACTGGTATTTGCCGTCAATTTCGGAGATGGTCAACAGTGTCGGCCGGTCCAGCGACAACGCATTGGCGGCTTCGTTGAACCCGACGCCGCGCGCCTCATAGCCATGATTGTAAGAGCCGTCGATGGTGAACTTGTTGCTGCTGTTCAGACGTTCTTCCACGCCACCGCTCAGTATTTGATTGGTCACCGTATCCTGGCTGCTGTCCAGGTATTCCATGTGATTGAGATCGTAGTTGAGGTAGTAGGTTCCGCCCGAAGTCTGGAACTGATAACGCACCTTGGGATTAAGCTGCCAAACGCGTGAGCCGATTTGATCGGTTTGCTGCCGGAGTACGTTGTCGTCGTAAGCAAACTGGCTGGCAACGGTGACGGCCAAACCATTTTGAGCCAACCGTTGCTGGTCCTGTGCCCGGGCCGGCATTGCCACAACAAGGCTTATGACAGCCGTGATGGCAATTAGATGGCATTGTCTTCCAAGTAATTCCATGGATTGGCAGGATGTCCGGCTTACCCCGTTATAAATATTGGTCACAGACAGGGGTGGTTGACCCACACCCTACAAGCAGGGCTGTGACACTGTGACATCCTATCAACAAATATCGCCTAACTCTTGGGAATTTCTCCTCTTTTTCCAATTTCTTCGTCTCGCTGCAACCACCCCAAAGCCATCAAGGCGACCAAAGTAAAAGCGTTGGCCGGGATATAAAGATTGAAATCCGCCAGCGAATGGATGGCCGCCCAAATGACTGCCATCAGCACGGCGAAGCCCCTGCCCCGGTCAAGCCGACTTTCGGTTTTCAGCTGTAACCGGAACGCCTGTGTCACTGTACCAGCAACAAATATGGCCAGAATACCAAAAAGCGGAAGCCCGAGATCACCGGCCATTTCCAAATAATCGTTATGAGCATGCGTGTAGTAATCCCCGCTCAAAGCGGCAGAGCTGTAATTCGGAAAAACTGTATAAAACGTCCCCCCGCCAGCCCCGACCCACGGGAAATCCCTGATGATGCCCAGACTGTCACCCGACACTTCAACCCTGGAATCCTGGGAGGCGGAGGGTTGCACCAGACGCTCAGCCACCTGCTCGACACCGAACCATCGGCCGACAATGAGCATGTCCACCAGGATCAGGCTGGCCAGCAGCAATGCGACCCTACCGGTGACCTGACGTCCGGAACTGAGCAGGCAAATCGCGCCAGTGATGGTCAGCGAGAGGAAAAACGACAGATTCCCCATCCTCGATCTCGTCAACACCAGAGCAATGACCATCAAGGCCAGCATGAGGCGTAGCCTGAATTTTGCTCCCAGCAACAATTCCACCAACTCGCGCAGCCAAGCCAGGCGGGTGCGGGGATTGTCACCGCCTCCCAACTGGGAAATGAGCAAACCTATGCCGGCCGACAGCGTAATCACCAAATACCCGGCCAGATTGTTGCGATTGACGAAGGTACCGGTCGGCAGTCCCTGGCCCGAATATTTCTCGACAAAAAAGCCGTATTCCAGACCACTCAACGTCATCAGCACTCCATAGACGGCCTGGAAGGCGCCACTTATCACCAATACCCACAGGAATTTTCTGAGGCGTTCGCGGCCATTGACGAGAATGCCGGCCAACACAAAACCGATGCAGTAAGTCAGCCCCTGCAGCAACTGGAAGCGGGTGAGTTCCGGATCAAGGGAAAAGGTAATCCTGTCAGGCAACAGTTGCAGGTTCGCTGCATGGGGCGAGATCGCCGCAACCAATGCACGAGGCAACGGCACCGTCTGGCAGAAAACGCCAAACTGGACCAATACCAGTAGACTGACGGGGAAAACCAACTGCCGCATGCGGGTGTTTGCCGAAGGCAATTTGCCCTGTAGCCAGAGTGTCACCCAGCAGGCCAACAGCACCGCTGCTCCGAGAAACAACAGGGCCAAACCCCAAGGGCGATTGGAAGCGAATGGCAGAGGCGCCCAAAACAACAATGCAAGAAAGAAATTGAACAGCAGTTGGTCGGGCGACAGGGAAGTTTGGCTGGATTTCATGCGTCAACTATCGCAATCCCAACCCGGCAACACAACCCGGACATCCCTGCCATGAGGGACGCCTACCGGCTGGTGCTTACTTCGCCGCCGCTGGTGGCGCTGCCACTCAGGATGTCATTCGAAATCTGCACATTCTGGGTCGGGGTCGTCTGGCCGCCGACGTTACCGATCCCCTGGCTGGTGGTGGAAAGGGAAGCCACCTGCTGACCGACATTGCTCAAATTGACCTGGGTATTGAGCGCAGTAAGCAACTGATTCGACTGTTGCACAGTCAACCCCTGATCCACCAAGGCGTCGCGCACATTGGAAACCACGACGTTTTTATCGTTTTGCAACACGACCAGCGCTGCATCCTCCACCGAAAGCCCCTGCTTGACCAGCACCGGCAAAATCTCGTCGGAGCCTGCCATCTTGTTGTTGGCTACCAACACTGCAGAGGCATCCTTCAAGCCCACACCGGCCGACGTAATCGCAGTGAGAACTTCCTCGGGTTGGGCTACCACAGTCAGATACACGATATGCTTGGCCACGGTATCTATACTCATACCGACCTGCATCAGAGCTTCGATCCTGTCGGTTGCTCTCGGGGTCAACGACAGCGCCACCAGCAAACTGACCGCCTCGTTTTTCGACAGCCCCTTTTCCGACAGCGTGTCCGTCTTGTCCTTGCCGGCTTCCATGCTGGTCATCGACGACAGCACGACCGCGGCATCTTCGGGTTTCATGCCATGATCCACCATCGCGCTCATCACTTCGCTGGCGGTAGCGGAATTGGTGAGTTTGACTATGTAAGTGAGAGCCTCATCAGTCGTGAGGCCGCGATCAATCAATGCGCTTACGATGGTGCCAGGAGGCATATTTTCCTGGTTCATCGCCTGGATAAGCTGATTGACTTGCTGCACGCTGAGCTGGGCTTCGGCCAGCGTGGTCATGAATGACAGACTGACTGCAAGCCACAAGGCTACTATCCTGCGGAAAGTCCTGGTATTCATAAGCTTTTGCCTCCCGGCACATGCCCGCTTTGGGCTGCGATAATTACATTCCTCCGCCGCAAGACAGTCAATCAGGAATTGTTCCCGGCTTGACGCAGATTAGGGGCAGTAACGGCGTTATTAACGACCAGGGAACACTTTGCCTGAACTACTTTTTCACCACTTTGGTGACTTCCAGATTGTGTTCACGCTCGATCATCCATATTTGCCCTTCAAGACGCAGCCCAAGCTCCTTGTGGGTGTGGTCGGTATAACCAGGACGACTGTAGTCCAGCCAAAAACGAACGACAGCAGTATCTTCAGTCAGGTCCACCAATTGGAAATCACGCAGGGAAATATTGATATTGACCGGGTCCTTGAGACGCGCACGCCGAGCCGACTTCCACGCCTTCAGCGAGTCGAAACCCTCCGGCCTGAACTGCGGGTGG
>DATJXP010000072.1:0-3983 GCA_035500035.1 Candidatus Acidiferrum sp.
GATTCTCGAGCACGCGCAACAACACGATCTGCTGACCGATGTCACGCTGTATCACGAAGACTATCTGCAGAGCTGGGGCCGCACCCACGCCAACATCGTCTGCAATCCACCGTACATGCGGTTCCAGAAATTCCGCAACCGCGACGTGGTGGCGCGACTGTTCCGCCAGCATCTCGGCTTACGGCTCAGCGGGCATACCAATACCGCGTCGGCATTTTTGTTGAAGTCTCTGTCGGAACTCGACGGCAGCGGCCGGCTTGCCTACCTGATGCCGCTTGAATTCCTCAACGCCGGCTACGGCACCGTGGTCAAACAGCAGTTGTTGCAGCACGGACAACTGGTGGCGGTGATCAGTCTGCAGTGCGAACAGGACGTGTTCCCGGAAGCGATCACCACGGTCGGGCTGATCCTGGTCGATGCCGCCAACCATCACGACAGCGTCGCGTTCTACACGCTGGACGACCTCGACGACCTGGCCGACTTCGCCGCACTGGCACCAACCAATGTCGTCGCCACCAGCGAGCTCGATCCCGCCGCCAAGTGGCAGCACCATCTGCGCCCGCCGCCGGTAGCTCCCGACCTGACGCAGTTGGTGCCCTTCGAGTTCTACGGCCACTTCAGTCGCGGCATCGCCACCGGCGCCAACGAATTTTTTACGCTGACGCCGGCGCGTGCCGGCGAACTCGGTTTACAACGCGACGAATTGCAGCCGTGCATCGCGCGTAGCGCGCAAGTGCGACAAGGCATATTCACCGATGCCGATTTGCAGGCGCTGCGACAACGCGATGCCCCGATGCTGTTGCTGACCGCCTCGATCCCGCCATCGGCCGCCGCCATCAGCTATTTGAAGCAAGGCGAAGCCAAGGGTTATCACCAACGCTTCCTGACGCGCCACCGCAAGCCGTGGTACCGCTCCGAACAACGCGAGCCGGCACCGCTGTGGTTGGGCGTGTTCTCGCGCGGCGATTACAAGGTGGTGCTGAATCGCACCGACGCGTTGCACCTCACCTGCTTCCACGGCTTTCAGCCCAACCTGTTCGGCCAGCGGCATTTGCATGCACTGTTTCTTTACTTGTTGTCGGCCACCGGTCGCGCAGTGATGGCGCTGTCGCTGCGACAGTACGGCGATGGCCTCGACAAGTTCGAACCGAATGACCTCAATGCCGCGCTGGTGCCTGCACCAGTTTTTTTTGACACGCTCGATACGCAGCAAATCGAATCGGCGCTGCAACACATCAGTGAAGGTGGTACGCTGCCGCCTGCGCTGGAAACGGCGTTCGCTTCGATAACTACAACAACAAGGAGCTCCGCATGAAACTGCGTCCCCTCGCCCTGTTTGCCGCAACCTTGATCCCTTGCTGCGTGCTCGCGGCACCGACGGTATTTCCCACCGGCACCACGCTGTACGACCCGGCCAAGACCTGGAACGGCTACACGGTGCTGTCGATCCTCGACACGCCGAGCGTGGTGGTGATCGACATGAACGGTCGCATCGTCAAGGAATGGAGCGACTACAACGTCTCCGCCGGCGGCCCGGCGCGCGTGCTGCCGGGCGGCATCATCATCGCCACCGCCGGTGCCAATCCGCCGCACCAGGAAGCGCTGGCGCTGGTCGAACGCGATTTCGACGGCAAGGAACTGTGGCGGTTCGACCACAACCTGCAGATCCAGAATCAGGACAAGCAGATGGTTTGGAGCGCTCGTACCCACCACGACTGGCAACGCACCGATTTTCCCGCCGGCTACTATTCGCCCGCCTCCACTCCGAAAGCCACCGGCGCCAACACGCTGCTGTTGACTCACACCGACACCAACAACGCCAACATCACCAACGTCACGCTGGAGGACGACCGTCTGATCGAGATCGATCCCGCCGGCAAGATCCTGTGGCAGTGGAAGATCAGCGACCACATCGACGAACTGCGTTTCGACGCCGCCGCGCGTGAAGCGATCAGGAGCGGCGGTGGCGGTGCGCGCGGGACCTTCGATGCGCTGCACATCAACTCGGCCACCTACGTCGGCCCCAACCAATGGTTCGACGGCGGCGACAAACGGTTTGCGCCCGACAACGTCATCATCTCGAGCCGTCAGGCCAGCTTCATCGCCATCGTCGCGCGCGACGGCAAGGTGGTGTGGCAGATCGGCCCCGACTTCACCCGCAGCAAGGAAGAGAAGGCGCTGGGCCAGATCATCGGCCAACACCACGCGCATCTGATTCCGCCGGGCCTGCCCGGCGCCGGCAACCTGATGGTGTTCGACAACGGCGGCGCCAGCGGCTACGGCACGCCGACCTCGATCGCGCCCAACGGCCAGGGCATCTACGCCCGCGCCACGTCGCGCGTGCTCGAGATCAATCCGGTGACGCTGGAACTGAAGTGGTCGTACACCAATCCCAATTTCTACAGCACCAACATCAGCAGCGCGCAACGCCTGCCGAACGGCAATACGCTGATCACCGAAGGCGCGCCCGGCCGCACGTTCGAAGTGACGGCCGACAAGCAGATCGTGTGGGAATACATGGACCCGCCGTCGAAGTTCGGCCGCCACTCCAACGCGATGTACCGCGCCTATCGCATTCCGTACCAATGGTTGCCGCAGGTGAAGCAGCCGGCCGAGCAGGCCGTGCATGCGCCGCCGGCCGGCGAGTTCGTGCTGAAGCCGGAATGAGCCACCCCCCCCAATCAGGGGGTATAGCGCGGCAGGCGGGGCTCCGACAATAACACCACGGCCGTGAGCCGCCGTTTCCCCCCTGCCTATGGAGTCTCCATGCAACTGACCACTTCCCTGCCCCGCCTGACTGGCGCGCTGCTGTTTGCCTTCACCGCCAGCACCACGCTGGCGCAAACCGCTGACGTCCCCACCAGCATCAGCGGCAGCTATGACATGACGTTGCAACTCTCCAGCACCACCTATCCAAATTTTCCTTACAAGCAGGGTGACACGATCCGTTTCGTCATCGATGGCAGCAACGACACTCTATGTGTCAACGGCACCTTGCTGACCTCCAAACCCACGGGCAGCGCCAACAACGACATCTTCACTTGGGTCAGCAATACCAATACCTATTATGAGGTGGCACTGAGCAACGGCCAGGTCATCGAAGTCAACGCAATGCAGGGCAACTCCAACAACTTCGCTGGCCAGTTCACCGGCAGCAAGGTAAGCAGTTCCACTACATGCACTGCCTACTCTGCATCTACCTCCACCACGCCAACCATCACCACCGACATGCAGAGCGTGTTCGACGTCGCCGCCCAACTGTATCCGACGCTGTTCACCAACGGCAGCGCGCTCGGCCTGTACCAGGGCTACACCTACAAGTATTTCGCCAGCAGCGGCATCTATGTCGGCGTCAAGGACGGCAACGTCTTCCTGCTCGGTGGCCAGTTCGGCAACAGCATCACCAATGAGGGTTCCATCAGCAGCGTGCTGACCTATCTGCAAGGCGTCAAAACCAAACAGGCTTCCACCGGAGGCACTACTACAGGCGGCACCACGACCAGTCTGTACAAACTGACGCTGACCGGCTCGCTGAAAGCGACCGTGGCCGGCTTCAGCACGACGATTCCCGTCAACATCACGCTCAACGATTTGCCGGCACCGGCGGTGACCGACACTGCCTCCATCGTCAGCCAGGTGCAGACGTCGCTCGGCGCCAGCGGCATCGCCAACGTCAAGGTGACGTCGATCAACAACACGGCATCGCGGGTGACGTTCAGCGTCACGTTCAGCGCGACGCTGGCCGCCTACGGCACCGTCACCTACGATCTCACCTACGATTACACGAAGTAACTCCAACGTGGGACATCAGGTTCCCGGCGCCGGCGGTGCATACGCCACCGACGCCGGAACCGCCGCGAAAACCGAATGACGATTCTCGCGTACAAAAAGAAAAGTTGGGAAGTTTGCCGGATTTCCGGCAATTCAGGGCTAGTGGACTCCGGTGGTCTTGGCAAGAATGCGTATCGCAATGCCAACCCCAC
>DATJXP010000073.1:0-3866 GCA_035500035.1 Candidatus Acidiferrum sp.
AAACGGACATTCCGCAACCGTTAATAGTTCCGGCAAACCGCTGCGGCTATGTCCGCGGCGGTGCCCTCAACCCTTCTTCGCCAACCGCTGCTGCATGTGCTGTTTGACCGCGTCGAGACTGTTCGGCAGCACGCTGCAACGTTCTTCGCGCTGGAACAGATCCGCCATGTACCGTGGCAACGGTGGCACCGGCAAGCCGGCCTGCTCGATGGCATTGGCGAATTTGGCCGGATGCGCGGTGGCCAGCGTAATCATCGGAATACCGCTGTCGAGATCGCATTCGACCGCCGCCTTCAATCCCGTCGCCGTGTGTGGGTCGGCCAGGTAACCGGACTTCGCATGCACATCGCGGATCACCGCGCAGGTGGTGGCGTCATCGACACTGGCACTGCTGAAGTGCGCTCGCGCCCGCGCCCACTCCGCCTCGCTGACCTGCTGCACGTTGCCGTTCAATGAGGTGACGAACTGCGCCACGCGCTTGCCGTCGCGCTTGAACAGATCGAACAGGAAGCGTTCGAAGTTGCTGCTGACCATGATGTCCATGCTCGGCGACAACGATGGTTCCAGTGCAGTCTTGTGGTAGCGGTTGCTGCTGATGAAGCGGTGCAGGATGTCGTTGCGGTTGGTGGCGATGACGAGTTGGCGGATCGGCAGGCCCATCTGCTTGGCCAGGTAGCCGGCGTAGATGTCGCCGAAGTTGCCGGTCGGCACCGAGAACGACACTGCCGGGTATTTGCCGATCAGTTTCAGCCCGGCGTAAAAGTAGTAAACGATCTGCGCCATGATGCGAGCGAAATTGATCGAGTTGACCGCCACCAGTTGGTAACCCTTCGGCAAAAAGCTCTGGTCGGCAAACGCCCTCTTCACGATCTCCTGGCAGTCGTCGAAGTTGCCTTCGATGGCGATGTTGTTGATGTTGTCGCCTTTCACCGTCGTCATCTGCCTGCGCTGCACTTCCGACACCCGGTTGTACGGATGCAGGATGAACATGTCGACGTACTTGCAGTGCTTGCAGCCTTCCAGCGCGGCCGAACCGGTGTCGCCGGAGGTGGCGCCGAGGATGGCGACGTGCTGCTTGCGCTTGTCCAGGAAGTAATCGAGCAGACGACCGAGCAGCTGGAGAGCGAAATCCTTGAACGCCAGCGTCGGACCGCAGTAAAGCTCGAGCACCCATTGGTTGTCGTACAGGTGCTTCATCGGCGCGGTGGCGGGATCGTTGAAGTTGCGGTAGCTGTCGTTGATCATCTTCTTCAGATCGGCGGCGGGAATCGCGCCGCCGACGAACAGCTTGATCACTTCGTATGCCAGCTCGCTGTAACTGAGTTTCTGCCAATCGGCCATCTGCTGCAGCGTCACCACCGGCAGTTTGTCCGGCACGTACAGGCCGCCGTCCGGCGCGAGCCCGGTCAGCACCACGTCTTCGAAACCGACTGCGGGGCTCTGGCCGCGCGTACTGATGAATTTCATGGTCGCGTTCTCACTGGTCCAGTTTGAATACGCGGATGCGCATCACTTTTTCGCCGCGCGGATCCAGCGCTTCGATGCGGGCGATGGCCTCGTTCATTACCGACTCTTTCACTTCGCGCGTCAGGATGATGACTGGCACGCGTTGATTCGGGTCATCGACCCGCGGTTCTTTCTGCACGATGGCCTGGATGCTGATCGACCGATCGCCGAGAATTTCAGTGATATCCGACAGCACGCCGGGCTTGTCGGCGGCAAGTATGCGCAGATAGTACTCGCTGGTCACTTCCGTGATCGGCAGGATCGGCAGGTCGGATAGCTCGTTGTCCTGGAACGCCAGCGACGGCACGCTGCTCTCCGGATGCGAAATCATGCGGGCGACGTCAATGATGTCGGCGACCACGGCCGATGCGGTCGGCCCCGCGCCGGCACCGGCACCGTAATACAGCGTCGAACCGACGGCGTCACCGTTGACCATCACCGCGTTCATCACACCATTGACGTTGGCGATGATGCTGTCGGCATCGAGCAGTGTCGGATGCACGCGCAGTTCGATGCCGTTCGCCGTCTTGCGGCTAATACCGAGATGCTTGATGCGGTAGCCGAGCTCGTCGGCGTACTTGATGTCTTCCTGCGTCAGCTTGCTGATGCCTTCGGTGTAGGTCTTCGGAAACTGCAGCGGAATGCCGAACGCGATCGAAGCCAGGATCGTCAGCTTGTGCGCGGCATCGATGCCTTCGATATCGAAGGTCGGATCGGCTTCGGCATAGCCGAGCGCCTGCGCTTCTTTCAGCACGTCAGCAAAGGCACGGCCCTTCTCGCGCATTTCAGTCAGGATGAAATTGCCGGTGCCATTGATGATGCCAGCCACCCACTGGATGCTGTTGCCGGCAAGGCCTTCGCGGATGGCCTTGATGATGGGAATACCACCGGCCACCGACGCTTCGTAGGCCACCAGCACTTTCTTGGCGGCGGCCGCCGCGAAAATTTCGTTGCCATGCTGGGCGATCAGCGCCTTGTTGGCGGTGACGACGTGCTTGCCGTTCTCGATGGCCTTCAGCACGAGATCCTTCGCCACATCGGTGCCGCCCATCAGTTCGAGCACGATATCGACTTGCGGATCGTTGACGACGGCAAACACGTCGGAACTCTTCTTGACGTTGCCGATGTCCTGGCCGCTGCGCAGCCGGCGGGCGCCGATGTGCGTCACCTTCACTTCGGCACCGACGCGCCGCGCGATCTCGCGGCTATTGTTGCGGAGCACGGAAAAACTGCCGTAGCCCACCGTGCCGAGACCACAGATACCGATGTTGATTGCCTTCAAGCTTGTCTCCAGAACTTCCCGACGCGAATACGTTAGTCCGCGTCACCGAACAGATAGCCGGCCAGCGCCGCGGCGGGCACGTAACCCGGCAGCATGGTGCCGTCTTCCAACACGATGGCAGGCGTGCCGGTGACGCCGACTTCCTGGCCGAGGTGGAATTCCTTGTCGACCGGGTTGTCGCACTTGGCGGCCGGAATGTCGCCGCCCAGCTTGGCCAGCGTCAACGCCGCCTTGCGGTCGGACGAGCACCAGGTCGATTTTATTTTTTCGTAACTCTCGCCCTTCAATCCGGTGCGCGGAAACGCCAGGTAACGTACGGCGATGCCGCGGCTGTTCAGATCGCCGATTTCACTGTGCAGCTTGCGGCAGTACGGGCAATCGACGTCGGTGAACACCGTCAGCGTCGCCTTGCGCTCGCCCTTGGGCGCGAAAATGATCATGTCTTTTTCGTCGATGGCGGCGATCTTCTCCTTGCGCACTTGCGAACGCCGCGCGTCGCCCAGGTTGACGAGACCGTCCGGCTTCGATTCGTACAGATCGCCCGGGATCAGGTATTTGGCGTCGGCACTGGCGTAAACGGTCTGGCCATCCTTCAACTGCACTTCGTACAGCCCGGCGATGGGGCTGGGCTTGATCGACACGACAACCATCTCGGGCTGGGTTCTGGCGATGACGTCATGGATGGCGGCAATGGCCTTGTCGTCGCGGCTGTCGGCGCGCAACGTAACGGAAGCGAACAACGCCGCCATGCACAGCAGCGACGCGACCAACGAGCGGATGTGGAGGAATGAGCGCATAACCGGGCCGTCCTGGAAAGCGGGGAAATTGACGTTATGTTAATCCAGATTGGCTGATAGCCGCAGCAGGCGTCATGCGGCCGTGCGGGCGGCAGAAACGAAACCGCCGGCGCAAGCGGCCGGCGGTTCCACGGACAAGCAGCAACCTTATTCTTCGGTCTGTTCGTCGTCGCCGCGTTTTTCCAGTTTTTCGCTGATACGGGCGGCGCGGCCGGCCAGGTCGCGCAGGTAGTACAGCTTGGCCTGGCGCACGTCGCCGCGGCGTTTCAGCGTAATGCTGT
>DATJXP010000074.1:0-16136 GCA_035500035.1 Candidatus Acidiferrum sp.
GCAGGATGTAGCGTTGGCGTTCGGTCACCGAAATCGCCGAACGCGCATCGAGCAGGTTGAACGCGTGCGAGGCCTTGATGACTTGCTCGTACGCAGGCAGCACCAGCTTGACGTCGAGCAGCTTCTGGCACTGTGCTTCACATTCATCGAACAGGCGGAACAGGAACTCGGTGTTGGCCTGCTCGAAGTTGTAACCGCTCTGCTCCACTTCGTTCTGCTTGAACACGTCGCCGTAGGTGACGGTGCCATTCGGCGTGTGGGCCCACACGATGTCGAAGATGCTGTTCTTGCCTTGCAGGTACATGGCGATGCGCTCGAGGCCATAGGTGATCTCGCCGCTGACCGGGTAACACTCGAGGCCGCCGACCTGCTGGAAGTAGGTGAACTGCGTCACTTCCATGCCGTTGAGCCATACCTCCCAACCAAGACCCCAGGCGCCGAGCGTCGGCGATTCCCAGTTGTCTTCGACGAAGCGGATGTCGTGAATGGAAGTATCGATGCCGAGATGCTGCAGCGATTTGAGATACAGATCCTGGATGTTCAACGGCGACGGTTTCAGGATGACCTGGAACTGGTAGTAATGCTGCAAGCGCATCGGGTTTTCGCCGTAGCGGCTGTCAGTCGGGCGACGGCACGGTTGCACGTAGGCGGTGTTCCAGCTTTCCGGACCGATCGCGCGTAAAAAGGTTTGCGTGTGAAAGGTGCCGGCACCCACTTCCATGTCCAGCGGCTGAATGATCACGCACCCCTGCTCGGCCCAGAACTGCTGTAGCGCCAGGATCAGGCCCTGGAACGTGGTGACGTCGAAGGAAGCGCTCAAGGTAACTCCGGCAGTACCCCTTGGGGTACCATTTGCGTCTGAAAAGAAGGCCGCAATTATCCAGAAAGCCCCCCCATGAAGGAAGCCGCACTGATCCTGTTTATGCGCATGCTGGCGCTGTTGCCGCTGGGCTGGGCGCGCGCGCTGGGCAAGGGTTGCGGCTGGTTGTGCTGGGTGCTCAATACCCGCATGGCGCAAACGACACAGACCAATCTTGCGCTGTGTTTTCCCACGATGACCCAGACCGAGCGAGAGCGTTTGGCCAAGGCCAGCTTGAGCAACACCGTGCAAGCCATCTTCGAAGCCGGTGCCGTGTGGTTGTGGCCGGCGGCAAAAACGCTGGCACTGGTGACGGAAGTCGAAGGCCTCGGTCTGCTGCAAACCAAGCTGGCCATGGGCAAGGGCGTGATCGTGCTCGGCCCACACGTCGGCAACTGGGAAGTGATCGGCCTCTATCTCGGCGTGTGCGGCTGCGGGCCCAGCAGCCAGTTGTACCAGGCGCCGCGCGCGGCACCGCGCGTAGGCAAAATCATCTACGACGCCCGCAGCCGCTCCGGCGCGCACATGGTCAACACCGATGCCAAGGGCGTGGCCGAATTATTGAAGACGCTGCGCCGCGGTGAGATCGTCGGCATTCTGCCCGATCAGGTGCCGCCTGATAGCGGCGGCGAATTCGCGCCGTTCTTCGGTCATCCCGCGTTGACGATGACCTTGCTGAATCGCTTGCAGCAGAAAACCGGGGCGCAAGTGGTGATGGGTTACGTGCAGCGCATCGCCGGTGGTTTCCGCATCGTGTTTCGCGAGCCGGCCGAGGGCATTCTGAGCGATGATCTTGCCGTCGCTCTTGCCGCAATGAACAAGACGGTGGAGATGGCGGCTGTTGCGGTGCCGGAGCAGTATCAGTGGGAGTACAAGCGGTTCAAGCGGCAGCCTGATGGGGTGTTGCCGCCTTATTGATTTGTTGCAGTAAGCGGCTGTTGGAGCTCAGTGGTAAGCCAAGCGCTTGCGCTCCCGGATCGCGCATCCGTCGCTTCCGCTCCTACTTGGCGCGATCCGCTCGCCACGCTTGGCTATCGAGAACAGCTTGGCCGCTTACCGCTAGGGAAACGCATCGTAGGGGCACGCCACGGCGTGCCCCCTATTGATCATGGAGCTTGCGCAATAGAGCGTAATAGAAACCATCGGTGCCGGTCGGATCAGGGAACAGTTGCAAACCAACTTCGCACTGCTTGGCGCCGTCGATCTTGATCGACACGGCTTCAGCGTCCGGGTGAGATGAGAGGAGGCGCTCGATTTGTTCGCTGTTTTCCGCTTTCAGCAATGAGCAGGTTGAATAGAGCAGATAGCCGTCTGCTTTCAGCAACGGCCACGCAGCATCGAGCAGTGCGCGTTGTTTTTCGACCAGCGCTGCCACTTCCTGCGGCGTGCGCAGCAGTTTGATGTCGGGGTGGCGGCGGATGACGCCGGTGGCGGAACAGGGGACGTCGAGCAGGATGCGGTCGAAGTTGCCGAATTCTGATTGTGGCGAAGTGGTGATGTCGGCACAGCGCACGTCGGCGTGCAAGTGCAGGCGGTCGAGGTTTTGCTGGATGCGTGGCAGGCGGCGGGCTTCGTTGTCGAGCGCGAGTACTTGCAGCGTCGGTTCGGCCTCAAGCAGCGCGCAGGTTTTGCCGCCGGGGGCGGCGCAGGCGTCGAGTACGCGCAGGTTCGGGGCCAGCGGCAGCAGCGTGGCACATAGTTGCGACGCTTCGTCCTGCACGCTGACCATGCCTTCGTTGAAGCCTGGTATCACATTCGTATCCATCGGTTGCGCCAGGTACAGCGAAGTTGGCGCCAGTGCGCCGGGGCGTACGGCAACGCCGCTCGTGGCGAGCAAGCCCAGACACTGCTCACGCGTCGTCTTGCGCAAGTTGACGCGCAACGTCATCGGCGCGCGCGCGTTGTTGGCATCGAGAATTGCGCGGTAATTACCGGGGTTTTCCTGCTTCAGGCGGTCGAGCAGCCACTGTGGATGCGCGTACCAGGCGCTGTAGTCGCGCTCGGCGTAGGCGCTCAGTTCCTGTTGCTGGCGCTGCGCATTACGCAGCACGGCGTTGACCAAGGCTTTGGCCCACGGCTTGCCGAGTTGCTCGACGGCTTCGACGGTTTCGTTCACGGTGGCGTGATCGGGTGTGCGCATGAACAGCAATTGATACAGGCCGATCAAGAGCAGGCAGTGGACGTCCTGATCCTTGTTGCGCAGCGGCTTGTCGAGCAGGCGATCGAGATAGAACTGCAAGCGCGGATACCAGCGGCACACGCCGTAGCAAAGTTCCTGCAGCAGCGCCGGGCTGTGCGCGTTGGCCAGCGTTGGTGCATTCAGCAGGCCGGCCAGCGAGCCGCGATGTTGCAGCAACGCGCCGAGAATTTCGCAGGCCAGCAGGCGTTCGGAAGTTGCGCTCATGCGTTGTCGAGGACGAGCGCCAGCGTCAATCGCAACCACAGTGTGATGACGACGGCGTTGCTGGCGGCAAACGGCAGCAAGCGATGCCGCACGTGGTTGTAGCTGAGATGGATCAGGCTGTGCATCACGCGCAGCGCCACGTACAGCCACGCCAGAAACACGAAGCCGCCCAGATGCTGGTGAGTGACGTAGTACAGCACGCACACGAAGTAGAAGATCACCGGCACTTCCAGCAGGTTCATCAGGTTGCGGTTGGGCAGGCTGACGTCGCCCGGTACGCGTGCCGACTCGCCGTATTTGAAATCGTCAGCCGACACGCGCCGCTGAAACCCGGCACGAAAGCGGCGGATCGGAATCTGGATCAGCACGAGGAAGGTCCAGCCCATCAGCGCCAGCATCGGAAACAGGATGTGGCCATCGCCCATCACTGGTTCGCCTCCAGCAGCGCCTTCACGTCCGGCCAGCTTTGCAGCCCGTTGCGATACATTTCATCGCTCAACGCCTGCGGCATCCACTCGATGAACGCGGCGTTGAACGTGGGGCGCTGCCGCAGGCGCACAAACCAGTCAGTGACGCGCGGCAATCGGCCGTTTTCCCATACACCGCTCATCGCCAGCGCGGCGAGACGGTTCACGTACGGCGCCATCGCTACGTCGGCGATGCTGAGCCTGTCGCCCAGCAGCCACTCGCGATCGGCCAGCGTCGCTTCCATCTTGTCGAGATAACTGAAGTAGAGCTTGATCTTGTCGGCAGCGCCCGGCGCCTTGATGCCGTCCTGTATCCATTGCCACTTGAGCTGGCGCGCCGCGCGGCCTTCGCCAGCGCCAGCCTTGAGGAACTCGTCGAAACTGCCGACACCGTTGCGCAGGATGGTGTGACGATGCGACACCACGTAGGTGATGGCGGAACAAGCCGGGTGCAGTTCTTCGTCCACCGCCTTGGTCCAGTAACGCGCTTCGACTCGCTGCAGCGGCGTGGCGGGATACAGCGGATGCTGCGGAAACGTTTCCTCTGCGTATTCGCAGATCAGCGTCGATTCGGTGATGACATGACCATCGTGCACGAGCGCCGGCACCACGGCCTTCGGGTTAACGGCGAGGTACTCCGGCGAGAACTGCTCGCCCTTGAGGATGTCGATGTAGCGGCCTTCCCACGGCAACTGCTTTTCCGCCAGCGCGAAACGTACCTTGGCCGCGCAGGCGGAAGAACCGTGGTGATAGAGGATCAACGAGGAAGTATTCATGGCGAAACAGCCTGGGCGGGGGATTGAAGCTGGAGTCCGGCGCGGGCCGTGCGCGCAACGCGGTGCGACAGTGTCTGGTACAGCGGATGACTGAAGAAGCGTGCGATCAGCGACGACAGGAATGCGGTGGCCATCAGGCTGATCACCATCGTGTGGCCGTCGATCATTTCCATCACGATGACAAACGCGGTGATCGGTGCTTGCGTCACGGCGGCGAGGAAGGCCGTCATGCCCAGTGCCATCCAGGCGACAGTGTCGACGTCAGAGGGCAGCAACCCGCTCAAGCCCTGGCCGATGCCGGCACCGATCGACAGGCTGGGTGCGAAGATGCCGCCGGGAATGCCGGAGAAATACGACAGCAGCGTCGCCGCGTATTTCTCGGCGGCAAAAGCCAGCGTCAGCGGGTGTTCGCCGTCGAGCGCGGCGCGCGTGACGAGATAACCACTGCCGTTGACGTCGCCGGCCGACAGCAAACCGAGTCCAGCCACCAGCAGTCCGCACACGGCCGCCAACACGTAGGGATTGCGCGGATGCTGCTTGCGCCAAGCATCCAGCAGGCCGTTCCTGCGCGCCGACCACAACAGCGAGCGGCTGAACAGGCCGCCGCCGACACCGCCCGCGACCGATACCGCCACGATGGGCAACAGCAGATGCCGGCCGATGTCGGTGATCACCAGATGACCGAAATAGGTGTAGTTGCCCTGGAACGCGATCGAAATGACACCGGCCAGAATGACGGCGGTCAGCAACACGCCGTTGGTGCGCTCTTCGAATTTGCGGCCGAGCTCCTCGATGGCGAAGACGATGCCGGCCAGCGGCGTGTTGAACGCCGCGGCCAATCCCACCGAGCCGCCGGCGACGATCAGGTGATGGGTATGAATTGGAAACCGCGCCGGCAAGCGGTTGCGGAACATCTGCATGATGCTGGCCGCCACTTGCACTGACGGCCCCTCGCGGCCGGTGGAAAAACCGCAGGCCAGCCCGGCAGTGGCCAGCAGGATCTTGCCGATGGCGATGCGCAGCGATACCAGCCGCGTCACTACCGGGCTGCCTTCCACTTCGCGCAGCGCGGCGATCACCTGCGGTATGCCGCTGCCCTCGGTGCCCTGGAAATAGCGGCGCGTCAGCCACACGATCGTTACGCCGCCCAGCGGCATCGCCACGAACGGCAGCCACGCGCCCGCATCGCGCAGCAGGCGGAAGCCGTCGATGGCGTAATCGACGGCTTGCGCGAACAACACCACGCTCATCGCCGCCACGGCAGCGGCGGTCCATACGATCACGCGGCCGTGCCACGACCGCCAGTGTACGAGGCGGGCGAGACGGCGCAGGAAGTCATGATGATTCAGCATGAAGCAACCGGAAGCTCAGGACTGGGAAGAGACGCCATGGTATCGCCTTGGCAGAGACAAGCCCAACGCGGCGTGATCGGCGCACGCCGCGCATCTGTCGTCGCGTTCGAGATGGATGAATGCGGCCTACACCGTCATGAACAGGAAAAACCCGTCGGCGAAATAGACCAGTCCGACCGCACCGACCGCCATCGCCAGGTACCACAGCGGTTTGCGCTTGAACAACGCCGAGATCGAGCACAGCAAAATGCCGATCTGCAGGAAGATCACCGCGATGCCGAACGGGCGGCCGTTGCGCTGGGCGTCGTCGCGCACCGCTTCGTATTCGCGCGCCTTGGCTTCGATCTCTTTCTTCTGTTGTTCGTATTTGTCGATGTTCTTGCCGGCGGTGACGATGGCTTCCTGCAGTTTTTTCATCGTCTCCGGACTGTTGACGGATTCCGGCAAACTGGCCTGGATCTCGAGGTTTTCCTTCTGCAGCGTGTGCAGACTCTCGCGGATGCTCTTGGCCTGGTAGTAGTTCCACTCGTCGGACGCCTGCTCCTGGCTGATGACGCTGCGGGTGGAATAGCCGCCGCCCTTGAAGGTGGACAGCGTGGCGCATACCGCCAGGATGACGGTGGTCAGCGCCACATGGTTGAGCCAGGGGGCTTTGGGTTCTTCACTCATACGCGCTCAATTCCAATCGCAAGACATCAAGCGATTTTACACGGGACGAGTGCGTCTTCGTCGGCGGGAAGCGATTCGGGAATTGGTGTCAGTGGCCACACTTCGGCAACTTGCCGTCTTCGCGCAAGCGGCGCGGCAGATGGATGTCGCCGGCAACATTGCTGGACAGCTTCAGTTCTTCGGCCGTTACCGAGCCCTTCAATTCGTACTTGCCGGCATCGCCGGGAAAATCCGGATCGACGAAGTGCATCGAGATCGTGCCGTGCTGATCGTCGATTTCGACATCGGGACCGAATGCCAGCAGCGGCGCCAGGATGGGTCCTTCGGTACGCCAGTACACGGCAGAGTTGCCTTCCGGGCCGCGGATCAACACGACTTTGTCGCCGCCGGCGTCTTCTTCGCCGGAGCACAGCGAAGAAAAAACGAACGCGCCGGTGGCGGGCAACGGCGTGGAGCAGACGACGGGGGCGATCAGGGCACAGAGTAAAACAGCAATCGGCCGATACATGTTGTGCTTCCCGCGGCAAAGGTTCGGACGGGGCCTACGTTACAGCCGTTGGCCTTTATGAAAATAGTCCGGATGGCCGTTCAACAAGCTGCCGACGCTCATGGCCGGCTTGCCTTCGGTTTGCACCTCGAACACCTCGAGCACGCCATTGCCGCAGGCGATCCGGATCGCTACCGGAGTCACCGCCAGCACGGTGCCGGGGTTGGCGCGCGAATCTTCGGTGCTGGCAGTGGTGCGAATCAGGCGCAGTCTTTTGTCGCCGACCATGCACCAGGCCGGCGAACGCGGGACCAGGGCGCGGATCAGGTTATGCAGTTCGCCGGCGCTGCGCGTCCAATCGAGCTGGGCGTCCTGCTTATGAATCTTGCGGGCGTAGGTGGCGAGAGTCGGATCCTGCGGCGTGGCGATCAGGCTGCCGGTGGGCAGTTGGGCCAGCACGTCGCACAGCGCATCGCAGCCGAGTTGTTGCAGCCGCTGCGTCAACGTCGCCGCGTTGTCATTGGGCTGGATGGGAGTGACCACGCGTTTCAGCACGGCGCCGGTATCGAGCCCCTGATCCATTTGCATGATGCAAACGCCGCTGTCGGCATCGCCGCTCATCAAGGCGCGCTCGATCGGCGCGGCACCGCGCCAGCGTGGCAACAGCGAAGTGTGGACATTGAGGCAGCCATACCTGGGCAACCCCAGTACCGCCGGTGGCAGCAGCAGACCGTAAGCCACTACCACCATGACGTCGGGGCGATAACCTTGCAGCGTGGCGAAGGTACCGGGGTCGTCCAGCGAAAGCGGCTGCTGCACTGGAATGCCGTGCGCCTCAGCCACGGTCTTCACCGGCGTCGGTGCCAGTTTCTTGCCGCGACCGCTGGGACGATCCGGCTGCGAGTAGGCACTAACCACCTGAAACCCTCTTGTAATCAGAGCTTCCAAATGGGCGGCGGCGAAATCAGGGGTGCCCGCAAACACGATGCGCAGCGATGAAGACGTCATGATCGGCTCGCGGTGATGGTGGGCAAAAGAGGGATCAGAGGGCCGTATGCGAAGGGTCGGGTGAACTCAAGCCTGCGCCTGGCTCACGTGGGATTCCTCCTTTTCCTTCTTCTTCTCCTTCAGCAATTTTTGCTTGATGCGCTGACGTTTGAGGATGGAGAGGTAGTCCACGAACAGCTTGCCGTCCAGGTGATCGACCTCGTGCTGCAGGCACACGGCCAGCAGCCCTTCGGCTTCCAGCTCGAACGCCTGACCATCGCGGTCGAGCGCCTTCACCTTGATGCGCTTGGGGCGGGTAACCAGATCGTAGTAACCCGGCACCGACAGGCAGCCTTCCTGATAACCGAAAGGCTCGGGGTCCAGCACCTCGATTTCGGGGTTGATGAACACCATCGGCTTGTCCTTGGTTTCCGAAACATCGAGCACCAGCAAACGCTTGTGGATGTTGACCTGGGTGGCGGCCAAGCCGATGCCTGGTGCGGCGTACATGGTTTCGAACATGTCGGCGATGGTGACGCGCAAGGCGTCGGTGACTTCATGCACGACGGCCGCACGCTTGCGCAAGCGGGGGTCCGGGAATTCAAGAATGGTCAAAATGCTCATGGGCTGCTAATAAAGAGAAGCCGGAATTACCGGCATGATAAGCCAATCCCGCCCGGCTGGGCAGCCAGAGGCGGAACGAGAACCAGAACCCAATACTGATAACTTACCTAAGTTTTCTGCGCTAACCCTATATAGATACAACACTTATTGTTACTATTGCCGGCCAATACCGGGGCGTGCCCGCCTCGACGCCCGCCCAATGGGGGAGTTTCCGATGGCAATGACAGTGATCAACTGGCTCAAGCGCGTCAGGACTGCGAGCAGCAAGACGCTGGCCTTGGGCTTGACCGCCATGTTGCTGTTGGTGGCCGCGCAAGCGGCCGAAAAGACCGGCTCGCTTGCGTTGCGAGCGGATGCACCCCAGCAATATACCGTCAAGCAAGGCGACACCTTGTGGGAAATCGCCGGCCGCTTTCTGGAGCAGCCGTGGATGTGGCCGCAGGTGTGGCAGGTCAATCCGCAGATCAAGAATCCGGACCGCATTTATCCCGGCGACGTGATTTCGCTTTCGTACCAGGATGGCAAGCCGGTATTGACCATCAATCGCGATCAGGACCTCGCACCGCCGGCGGATACGTCTTCCAGCGCCGGCAATACGGTCGCGAACACGCAGTCACCTGCCAGCAGTTCCACTGCGATTGCCGCCGACCAGACTCCGGAAGCCCCCGGCATCCGCACCGAACGCCGTTCGCCTGAAGTGCATCGCACGCCGCTGCTGAGTCCGATTCCGGCGATACCGCTCAGCAAGGTCTTTTCGTTCCTCAGCAAAACCAGCGTGGTGGACATCAAGACTTTCGATGCGGCGCCCTATCTGCTCGGCGAAGAACACACCAAGACCCTGTTTGCCA
The DNA here is from genome assembly GCA_035500035.1 of Candidatus Acidiferrum sp. Taxonomy (GTDB): domain Bacteria; phylum Pseudomonadota; class Gammaproteobacteria; order Pseudomonadales; family Pseudohongiellaceae; genus CAILUG01. The sequence goes on from DATJXP010000074.1 coordinate 9,474, forward strand.
CCGGCGACAACGTGTATGCGCGCGGCAAATGGGACGACAGCATCGCCACCTACGATATCGTGCGCGAAGGTCGCCGCTTCAAGGATCCCGACAGCGGCAAGCTGCTGGGCGTCGAATCGATCATGGTGGGGACCGCCACGATCTCCAGCTACAACGGCGATCGCGCGCTGTTGAAGATCGACTCGATGACGCGTGAATCGCGTGTCGGCGATCGGCTGATTCCGCGCCAGAAACTGACGATCGATGATTCCTATCTGCCGCAGCCGCCGGCCAAAGACGTCAGGGGCGCCATCGCCAGCTTTGCCTCCGGCAACGAATTGGCCGGTCGCTACGACACGCTGGTGTTGAATGTGGGCAGTGCCGCCGGCTTGCAGGCGGGCAATATTCTCGAGATCCAGAAGCCCGCGGTCGTCATCAAGGACGAGATCGGCAAGCCGACACTTTGGCAGCGCATCCGTCGCGGGGCCGGCATGTCGGCCGGCAGCAATGTCGAGTATCCTGGCGAGAAAATCGGAACGGTACTAATCTATCGGGTGTTCGATCAGGCCAGCCTGGCGCTGGTGTTGAATGTAAACAGCGAGATCACGCTCGATTACCGGGTGGTAACGCCATAACCCGCCACAAGTTCAGGGACGAACTGCATGCAAACCTCTCAGCAACTGCAGCGCTGGCTGCAACTCACGCTTGCCTATCGCTTCGACGCCGCGCAGCTCAAGACGCTGCGCCAGCTGGCGCCCACGCTTGAGGCAGCGTGCGCATTGACCCCTACCGAGTATGGTGAAGCCGGGTTGTCGCCGACGGCGTGGCCAATGTTCGCGGCATGGCAGCAAGGCCGAGTGGAAACCGCGACCGCGCACTTGGTGGAGCAATCGCTGGCGTGGAGCACGCGGTCCGGACAGCGTCTCATCATGCTGGGCGATGAAGACTATCCGCCACTGTTGGCGGCGTGCCGCGACGCCCCGCCGCAATTGTTCGTACGCGGCGAAGTGTCGGCGTTGTCGTTGCCGCAAATCGCCATCGTCGGCTCGCGCAAACCCACGGCCGATGGCCGCCGGCATGCGCGCGAATTTGCGGCCGCGCTCGTCGCCTGCGGCTATCAAATCACCAGCGGGTTGGCGCTCGGCATCGATGCCGAAAGTCACCTCGGCGCGCTCGACAGCAACGGCTGCACCATCGCCGTTCTTGGCACCGGGCTCGACAACATCTACCCCAAAACCAATGCCGCGCTCGCCGAGCGCATCGTTCGGCAAGGGGCGCTGGTATCGGAATTTCCACCGTTGGCCAAGGCCGAGCATTGGCACTTTCCCGAACGCAATCGCATCATCAGCGGCCTCGCGCACGGCGTGCTGGTGGTCGAGGCGGCCGAGCAAAGCGGGTCGCTGATTACGGCGCGGCTCGCGGCGGAACAGGGGCGCGAAGTGTTTGCGATCCCGGGATCGATCAACAATCCGCTGAGCCGCGGCTGTCATCGCCTGATACGGCAAGGCGTCAAACTGGTGGAAAGCGCGGCAGAAATCATCGAAGAGTTGCCGGCGCTGGTGGCGTGGGAGCAACAGCAACTGCAGCCCGCGGTGACGGCGACGCCTGTCAGCAAGGCGGGGCTGAAGCCGGAAGAAAAATCGGTGCTGCGACACATCGGCTACGATCCGGTGTCGCTCGACAGCCTGCAACTGCACAGCGAACTGCCGATAGCGGAGTTGTTGCCGCTGCTGACGGTACTGGAACTGCGCGGGCTGATCGAGCAACAAGCCCAGGGCTACGCCAGAACGGCACAATCATCGCGGGTGTTGTAGCGGCCGCAGTGATGCGAGAATACGCCGACTTTTTATCCGGCCCTTCATCATGCGAACTGTATCCCTGCAACGCGCGCTCGACGCGCTGCACACCGGCGGCGTCGTCGCCTATCCCACCGAAGCGGTGTGGGGACTTGGCTGCGATCCTTTCGATCCGCTGGCTGTCGGCAAGATTTTGCAACTCAAGCAGAGGCCGGTCGATAAAGGCCTGATCGTAGTGGCCGGCACTATCGATCAGATTGCCGCGCTGGTGGAGCCGCTCAGCGCGCAGCAAAAACAATTGTTGCAGGACACCTGGCCCGGCCCGGTGACGTGGCTGCTGCCTGATCCGGATCAATGCTTTCCCGCCTGGATACGCGGTAACTTTTCCAGCGTGGCGGTGCGAGTAAGCGCGCATCCGCTGGTGCGCAAGCTTTGTGTCGCTTACGGCGGCCCGCTGGTCTCGACGTCGGCCAATCCCAGTACGTTGCCGCCGGCGAAATCGAAGTTGCGCGTGCAGCGCTGGTTTGGCCGCAACATCGACTGCATATTGCCGGGACGACTCGGCACCAGCAGCAAACCCAGCACCATTCGCGATATCCAGAGCGGCGCCATCCTGCGCGGCTGAAGACACGGGCGAAGGGGCAAGAGAGAGAAGGAAGTTTTGTGAGCGTCAACGTCGATACCAAGGCAGTCAAACAGTTTCTGCTCGATCTGCAGGACTCCATCTGCGCCGGACTGGAACAAGCCGACGGCAAGGCAAAGTTCCGCACCGACAAGTGGGACCGTGACAGCGGCGGCAGCGGCATCACGCGCGTGATCGGCGAAGGCGGCGTGCTGGAAAAAGGCGGCGTGAATTTTTCGCACGTGTTCGGCAAGGCGTTGCCGCCGGCGGCCACCGCGAAACGCCCCGAGCTGGCGGGCGGCGCATTTGAAGCGATGGGTGTGTCGCTGGTAATGCATCCACGCAATCCGTTCGCGCCGACCTCGCATGCGAACGTGCGCTTCTTCATCGCCAGTAAACCGGGCGTCGAACCGGTGTGGTGGTTTGGCGGCGGTTACGATCTGACGCCGTATTACGGTTTCGAGCAGGACTGCAAATCCTGGCACAACACGGCGAAGCAGGCATGCGCGCCGTTCGGCGCCAACGTCTATGCGGAGCACAAGAAGTGGTGCGACGACTATTTCTTTCTCAAGCATCGCAATGAACCGCGCGGCATCGGTGGCTTGTTCTACGACGATCTCAACGAGTGGGGCTTCGATCAATGTTTCGCCTACACGCGCGCCGTCGCCGGCAGCTATCTCGATGCCTATGTGCCGATCATCGAGCGGCGCAAGGACATGCCGTGGGACGCGAAGCACAAGCGGTTCCAGCAGTACCGGCGCGGCCGTTACGTCGAGTTCAACCTGGTGATCGACCGCGGCACCATCTTCGGCTTGCAATCCGGGGTTGGTCGCATCGAGTCGATCCTGATGTCGTTGCCGCCGGAAGTGCGCTGGGATTACGACTGGCATCCCGAACCAGGCACGGAAGAAGCCCGGCTTTACACCGACTTCCTCAAACCTCGCGACTGGGCTGATTGAGTTGTGCTTCTGCTGCCACGACAATGCACGGCAGCACTTTGGAGACAACCATGACCGACCGTTATGCCGTAATGGGCAATCCTGTTGCCCACAGCAAATCGCCTTTGATCCACGCGCAATTCGCGCGCGAGACCGGGCAGGATTTGATCTACGAGGCGCTGCTGGTCGAGCACGGTCGATTCCCGCAAGCAGTGAGAGCGTTTTTTGCCGGCGGCGGCAAAGGACTCAACATCACGGTGCCGTTCAAACTGGAAGCGTGGGCACTGGCCGAACAGCGATCGGAACAAGCGGAGCTGGCCGGTGCGGTCAACGTGCTGTTTCTCGATGCGGAAGGCGTACTGCAAGGCCACAACACCGATGGCATCGGCATGGTGCGCGACATCACGCAGAATCACGGCGGCGTGCTGCAGGGAAAGTCCATCCTCATTCTCGGTGCCGGCGGCGCCACGCGCGGCATCGTGCTGCCTCTGCTGCAACAACGGCCGGCCGGCATCTGCATTGCCAATCGCACTGTCAGCAAGGCGCAGGAGCTGGTGCCGTTGTTTGCGTCACACGGCCAGGTGCATGCCTGCGGTTATGACGATTTGCGGGGACAGCGGTTCGACTGGGTATTCAACGCCACTGCGGCGAGTCTGCAAGGCGAGTTGCCGCCGTTGCCGGCGGACCTGCTGAATCCAATGGCGTGGTGCTACGACCTGATGTACGCGAAGGAGCCGACCATCTTCTGCCGCTGGGCCCAACACCATGGCGCGCATCGCGCACTCGACGGCCTCGGCATGCTGGTGGAACAGGCGGCGGAATCGTTCTGGCTGTGGCGCGGCGTGCGGCCGCAAACGGCTGCAGTGCTGCAAATGCTCAGGTAGCCTAACCCACCACTTTCGAGTTTTGCATGTGGTGGTCTTTCAGCTTCACGTAGTGCGCCGCGCTGTATTTGAGAAACTTCAGCTCTTCCGGCTTCAGGTCCCGCACCCGCTTGGCGGGTGCTCCCACATAAAGGCCGCCGCTTTGCAGCAATTTGCCGGGCGACACCACGCTGCCGCCGCCGATGATGACATCCGACTCGACGACGGCCCCGTCCATCACGATGGCCCCCATGCCGATCAGCACCCGGTCACCGATGGTGCAGCCGTGCAGGATGGCCTTGTGGCCCACCGTCACATCGGCACCGATCACCAGCGGAAATCCGTGTGGAGGGGCCGAGTCGGGCGAGGTGTTGTGCAGCACCGAACCGTCCTGGATGTTGGTACGGGCGCCAACGCTGATGTCGTTGACGTCGCCGCGAATCGCCACCAGGGGCCACACCGAAACATCTTCCGCCAACGTCACCCGGCCGATGACTACAGAGGACTGATCGATGAAGACCCGGTCTGCGATGGAAGGTGTGCGATCGAGATAGGTGCGGACGGTCATGGCGGCTCCGGACAGCTGGCAAAAATGCATTCTAGTCCCGACTGCCTGCCCAGCGTCACTACTCCCCCGGAGCAGCACCGTCCAACGGTTTGACCTGGATCATTACAAAAGCCCGTTTTGACAAGTGACAAACTGTCGCACGCTACTGCTATAATGCGCGCCGTTTGAGCGCACGTAACCCAAGGTAATTTCACGCTTTCTGGTTCCCAGAGTCCGGCCTTCACCGCCGGTCTCACCGGAGCCCTCCGCAAGTTCCGTTAAGGACCTTCCGAACCCTGCCGTAGAGGCGGAAGCTGTGATTGGCGAGGCGAACCGTTGCAAAGTCGGCGCTGGTTTCAGACGGATGCCGATGGCGCCAAACCACAGAATAACTTCTAGCAGTGGAGAAAGGGCACATGCTGCCAACGTTGTCTATCAACACCATTTCATCCTTTGTCAAAGCTGCCCGTCGCCAGTGCGTCCGCTGGACACTGGCCGTAGCGGCACTGCTGGCCTCACCGGCCTTGCTGGCTGACTGGACCCTCAACATGCGCGAGGGGGTCACCGAGATCAGCCGCGAAACCCATCACCTGCACATGACCGTCATCTACATCTGCGTAGCGATCGGCATCGTGGTGTACGGCGTACTGATCTACTCGCTCATCGCCTACCGCAAATCCAGGGGCGCCGTCCCCGCCAAGTTCAGCCACAACACCACGGCTGAAATCATCTGGACCATCATCCCCTTCGTCATCCTGATCGCGATGGCCATTCCCTCCACCAGAGTGTTGATGGAAATCTATGACAACAAGGATTCGTCATTGGACATCATGGTCACCGGTTATCAATGGCGCTGGCAGTACAAATACATGAGCGACAAGGGTGCGCCAGTCGTGTACTTCAGCAACCTGGCCACGCCGCAGGAACAGATCCAGAACTATCCCGGCAGCATTTCCGCCGAGAAGGGCGAACACTATCTGCTCGAAGTCGATGAGCCACTGGTCATCCCGGTCGGCAAGAAAGTGCGCTTCCTGCTGACATCGGCCGACGTGATTCACGCCTGGTGGATGCCGGACTTCGCCATCAAGAAGGACGCCATCCCCGGCTTCGTCAACGAAGCTTCCGTGATTGCCGAAAAACCCGGTATCTACCGTGGCCAGTGCGCCGAACTCTGCGGCCGCAACCACGGCTTCATGCCGATCGTGGTGGAAGTGAAGGAACAGGCCGATTTCGACGCCTGGTATGCCGAGAAACAGGCCGCCGCGCAGAAAGTCGCCGACATGACCAATCAGCAGTTCTCGATGGCGGAACTGATGGAAAAGGGCCAGACCGTTTACACCACCTATTGCCAGGCCTGCCATCAACCGAATGGTCAGGGTCTGCCGCCGACCTTTCCGGCGCTGGCGGGCAGCAAGATCGCCAACGGACCCATCGAAGGCCATCTCGAACGCGTGATCAGGGGCAAGACGGGTACCGCCATGGCCGCCTTCGGTGCGCAGTTGAGTCCAGTCGACATCGCCGCCGTCATTACGTTCGAGCGCAACTCTTTCGGCAACAAGATGGGCGACATGGCCACGCCGCTGCAGGTTTTCCAGATGGAACAGGCCAAGTAAGCCGATCCAGTTCACTCTCAAGTTCACGAAGACACAGCATTTAAAAGATACAGTTTGAGGAGTCATTCAATGGCAACCGGACACGACGATCATCACCACGGCCCCGCCAAAGGCTTCACCCGTTGGCTGTTCACCACCAACCACAAGGACATCGGCACGATGTACCTGTGGTTCAGCTTCGCGATGTTCCTGCTGGGCGGCACCTTCGCGCTGGTGATCCGCGCCGAGCTGTTCAAGCCGGGCCTGCAGTTCGTCGATCCGAACCTGTTCAACCAGATGACCACGATGCACGGGCTCATCATGGT
>DATJXP010000075.1:0-6585 GCA_035500035.1 Candidatus Acidiferrum sp.
TCCGCAACAAAGCCGCTGCCGGTGGCACCACGACCACCACGACGGCGCAATAAGCCGTAATTGGGGTCAGAGCCCATTTCGAATATCAAGATCGGGCTCTGACCTTTATCAGTCGCGCTTGCGGCCGAGCGTGAGCCAACCCAGCACCGAGGTCAGCACGACCAGTGTGATGACGATGGCGCCGAAGCCCTGCTCGTTGCCGCTGAACGGTATGCCGCCGACGTTCATGCCGAACAGGCCGGAGATCAGGTTGATCGGCAGCGCGATTACCGTCACCACCGTCAGCACGAACAGCGTGCGGTTGGTCTGCTCGTTGTTCATCGCCGCCAGTTCTTCCTGGATCAGCTTGACCCTTTCCACCAGCAGCGCCGAATCGTTGATGGCGGCGGAGAATTCTTCCGCCGCCTGCCGCAGTTCCTGCAAGCCGTCTTCGGTGATCCAGCGCAACGGCCGGTTCAGCAGGCGGAAGAACGCGGCCGGTTCCGGCGCCAGCAGTCGCTGCAGCCGTACCAGCGACCGCCGCAACGCACCCAGTTCGGCGCGCGTGATCGAAATGCGGTTGGCGAGGATGCGATCTTCGACCTGATCGACGCGCTGGGTCGAACGCCGCAGGATTTCCGACAGCACGTTGGCCTGCTCGCGCAGCAAGTGCGCCAGCAATTCCACCGGCGAGTGGAACGTGTGGCCGGTGCGCACCGCTTCGCGCAGCTTGTCCAGCGACCGCAACGGCCGCAGCCGCGCACTCAGCAGCAACCGGGGGCCGATGCCCACCGAAGCGCTGCCGGCCGCCGACGTATCGAAACTGGTTTCGAACAGCACGTCGTGGATCACCGCCACCAGCATGTCCTCGTCGGATTCGAGGCGGGTGGAGCTCTGCTCGGTGCGCAGCGAATCGAAGAAGGCCTGCGGCAACTCAAAATGCTGTCGCATCCAGGTCTCGGACGACGCATTGGCCAGCGACATGTGCAGCCAGAAGAAATCCTTGTCGGCACCCGGCGACGGCGTCGCCATCGCTGCCACATAGGCGTCGGACGTTATCGATTCCGCCGGCCGGCCCGGCGAAAAGCGGTAGCCCCAGATCAGCCCGTGCTGGTCGGAGCCGTACGTGCTGTCGAGCGGATTGACCGCCATGGCTGCCCTCGCGATTACAAATCGAACTGTTTGCGCAGCGCCTTCATTTTGGCGCGATTCGCTTCCGCACTCAGCGGATTCGGCACGCTCGACGGCAACTGCACTGGTTCCGCCGCAGCCTGTGGCGAAGGCGAATCTTCGCAAGCGGCGATCATCGTCGCCAACGACGGCAGGAACTGCTGGGTCAGCACCACTTGCCGCACGGCACGGCGGATCACTTCGGGCGCAAATCTGCCGAGTGCCTGCAGCCAGTATTTTTTCGCCAGCGTCAGGTTGTCGGCTCCGGCGAATGCCTTGTGGAATTGGTTGTGGTAAGCCAGTTCCAACTCGGCAAACAACTGGTTGATGGTATCGATGTGGTCACGCCCACTGGCAGCGTTGCCGGCAGCGGCTTTGGCCGTCGCGGGTTTCTGTATGGCGTTGACGCTGTAGGTTACGACCTGATCGGCGGTTTTCATGGCGGCACTGGCAAGCAAATTGGAGTCAGAGTCGAATTTCGCAAAGTATGTAGGATAATCCAACTCAGTGTGAATGAAATTCGACTCTGACTCCAATTTATGACGCAATCACCCTATCGCCCCTCCTCGCTTGCCGCCTGCCACAACATCGCCGACCTGCGCCAGCTGGCCCAGCGCCGGCTGCCGAAAGTGATGTTCGACTACATCGACGGCGCCGCCGAAGACGAAGTGACGCGCAACCGCAACATGGCCGACTTTGGCAATCTCCAGTTCGTGCCACGCACGCTGACCGACGTCAGCCAGGTGTCGCTCGCCACCAGAATCCAGGGCATCGACACCCCGCTGCCGCTGTTCTTCTCCCCCACCGGCGGCTGCCGGCTGTTTCATACCGACGGCGACCTGGCGGTGTCGAAGGTGGCGGAGCAGCGCGGCATGATCTATTCGCTGTCGTCGATGGCCACCTACGACATCGAAACCGTGGCGCGGCACAGCAAGGCCACCAAGTGGTTCCAGATCTACGTGTGGAAGGATCGCGGCGTGGTCAAGGAATTCATCGCCCGCTGCAAGGCGGCCGGTTACCACGCGCTGATCCTGACCGTCGACGTGCAAACCTCCGGCCAGCGCGAGCGCGATCTGCGCAACGGCTTTACGTTGCCGCCGAAATTTACCGTTTCTTCGTTATTCGACATGGCGCTGCATCCGCGCTGGTGGTGGAGCGTGCTGACGACGCCGACCATCACGCTGGCCAACGTGGTCGGCAAGGGCGCGCTCGGCGTCAACAACGCCACCGCGATGGGCCAGTACGCCGCCAGTCAGCTCGACCCGAGCGTGACCTACGACGATCTGGCCTGGATGATCGAACAATGGGGTGGCCCGTTCCTCGTGAAGGGTTTGGTCTCGGCGGAAGATGCCAGGCGCGTGGTCGATATCGGCGCCACCGGTGTGATGCTGTCGAACCACGGCGGGCGCCAGCTCGATCACTCTATTTCGCCGATCACCGCGCTGCCGGCCGTAGTCGATGCCATCGGCGGCAAGGCCGACATCATCGTTGACGGCGGCGTGCGACGCGGCACCGACATCATCAAGGCGCTGTGCCTCGGCGCCACCGCCTGTTCCATCGGCCGCGCCTACTTGTACGGCCTTGGTGCCGGCGGCCAACCCGGCGTCGATAGAGCCATCACGCTTCTGCAAGCCGAACTCAAGCGCGCAATGATGTTGCTCGGCTGCAACGACGTGAAAAAACTCGGCCGCCAGTATCTGCGAAGCTAAATGGGGTCAGAGCCCATTTTGAATATTAAGAAAAATTGGCAGGTAAATGGGGTCAGAGCCCATTTCGAATATTAAGAAATAGGGCAGCAAATGAGCACCGGCTCTATTAGTCTTCTATTTCTGCCGCGCCGCCAGCTTGGCCTGCGCGGCGTCCATGTCGGCCTTCACCAACAGGCTGACCTCACGCTCGCTGAAACGTTGGTACCAATCGGCGAGACCGGGCACTTCCTGCAGCATGTCCCACTGGTACACCAGGCCGGCAATGCGGTTGCTGAGCGTGAACGAGTAATAGACGACGATGTCGGCCAGCGTGAATTCGCTGCCGGCCAGCCACGGTTGCAGCTTCACCAAACGGCCTAGCGCGGCAAGCCCCTTGCGCGCCGCCGGCTGCGCGGCGTCCTTCGCCGCTTGCGTTATTTCGCGGCCGAAAATCACGCCTACCAGCTCGTGGACCGGCGTTTCCACGTACAGCTCCTGCACCTTCATCAACTGCCGCACCTTGGCGCGCGCGTACGGGTCGTGCGGCAACAGCGGTTTGTGAGGATAGACCTCTTCCAGGTAATCGAGGATGGCATCGGTCTCACTGAGAAAACCGTGCGGCGTTTCGACGAACGGCACCTTGCCCATCGGGCTGCGCGCGAGCAGCTCCGGCTCTTGGCTCGGCCGCGTGTTGACGAACTCGTAGGCGATGCCCTTCTCGTGCAGCGCGTGCTTGACCATGTTGAAGTAGTTGCTGAGCGCGACGCCGTGCAGTTTCAAGATCATTGAAATCTCCATCTTTCTAAATGGGGTCAGAGCCCATTTTGAATATAAAGACCACCACCGGTAAACGAGGCTACCTTTTAAAATCTTTATATTGGAAATGGGCTCTGACCCTATTTAGGACATTTTGCGGGTTTGCCCTTGCTGCCGGGGCGGAGTCTGCGGCCCATGTTGGCAGTCATGGTGTCCTTGAAGGCATCGGTTCCCAGTGCCATGCCGGTATTTACCGCCTTTCTTATTTCGGTGACGTCAGCTTCAGCCAACACCGAACTGAACAAGGCCCGGTAGGCTTCGGTCCGCTGTTCTACCGTTTTCCCCAATGCCAGATACTCTGCATGGGGAACGATGAGTTCTGAGCGGGCACCCCACGCATTCGTGTGGTAGCTGGACCAGCGATAATGCTCAGCAGCCGTCACCATGCCGGCCCGCACCGGGTTCAATTCGATATACCGGTAGCATCGCAGCAGATAGTGCTCCGTATCGATCAGACACGACCTGAAGCGGCCTTCCCACAACGTGCCCGTTCGCTGATGGCGTTTGTTGTAGTAGGCGACGTAATCCCGCCCCAGCGCCTGCATCATGCCGGAAACGCCTTCGCTGCCGATCGGCGTTACCAGCAGGTGCACATGATTGCCCATCAGCACCCAGGCATGGATATCGACACAGTGCAGCCTGGCGGCCTTGTCCAGATAGTTCAGATAAACCGGGTAGTCAGCGGGCGATTTGAAACACGGCTGGCGGTTGTTCCCGCGTTGGATGATGTGCTGGGGAACTCCGCCCGGGCAGCAGCGAGGCAGTCGAGGCATGATCTCTCTTCCTTGAGATGATGATGCTGCAGTCTAGTAGCTACCGGAAAAGTTGCCTCTTTATTTTCTAAATGGGGTCAGAGCCCATTTTGAATATAAAGACCAAGGCCGCCAGATCGGACCGCCTTTTAAAATCTTTATATTGGAAATGGGCTCTGACCCCATTTAGGGGTGGGGGTTGGCTATAATCCGGCGCATTATTAGAACTGAGGGGAAATCCATGTCGCATATCGTTCTGCGTCGTTGCGGCCGCATGCTTACGGCAGCCATCGTCACGCTGTTGGCCATCACCGCTTTTGCCGCCGACGCGCCCACCATCAAACCGGCACCGGCGTTTTCGACCAAGGAACTGACCGAGCTGCCGACCACCAACTGGCCCACCAACGGCGGCAACTATGCCAACCAGCGCTTCTCGCCGCTGAACCAGATCAATCGCGACAACGTCGCCAAGCTGAAAGGCGTATGGCGCGCCGGGCTCAAGGGCTCCGCGCTCGAGTTGAGGCATAACAACCAGGCGCAGCCGCTGATCTACGACGGCGTGCTTTACATCAGCACCGGCCAGGATGACGTGTTCGCCGTCAGCATCGATTCGGGCGAAGTGCTGTGGGAATACAAAAGCGGCCTCAAGGAAAGCGACGCGCTGGTGTGCTGCGGTTGGGTCAGCCGCGGCGTCGGCATCGGTGACGGCAAGGTTTACATCGGCCAGCTCGACTCCAAGCTGATCGCGCTCGACCAGAAAACCGGCAAACTGCTGTGGTCGAAAAAACTGGCCGAACCCAAACTCGGCTACAGCCTCACCGCCGCCCCGCTCTACTACGACGGCATGGTCATCATCGGCAACGCCGGTGGCGACATGGGCACGCGCGGTCGCATGCAGGCGTTCAACGCGAAAAATGGCGAGCTGATCTGGACCTTCTACACGATTCCCGGCCCGGGCGAATTCGGCCACGAAACCTGGCCGCAGGACAAAAACGTGTGGGAATGGGGCGGCGCACCGATCTGGCACACGCCGGCGGTCGATCCGGAAGCGGGCCTGCTGTACTTCTCCACCGGTAACGCCGGCCCGGTGATCGGCGGCGGCGTGCGCCCGGGCGACAACCTTTTCACCGCGTCGATCGTCGCGCTCGATATCAAAACCGGCAAATACAAATGGCACTTCCAGGAAGTGCACCACGATATCTGGGACTACGACGCGCCGAACCCGATCATCCTGTTCGACGCCAAGTACAACGGCGTGATGCGCAAGGGCCTGGCGCAGGCTGGCAAGACCGGTTTCGTTTACATCCTCGATCGCCTCACCGGCGAGCCGCTGGTCGGCATCGATGAAAAACCGGTGATGCAGGAACCGAAACAGGCCACCGCGAAAACGCAGCCGTTCCCGCGCGGCGATGCGCTGGTGCCGCTCGACATTCCGTACGCGCCGGAAAACATGGAGCTGATCAACAAGGGCGCCATCTTCACGCCGTTCGCCGAGAAGCCGGTGGTGTTCACGCCGATGGCTGCGGTCAACTGGCCACCGAGTGCCTATGATCCCTCTACCAACCTGATGTTCATCTGCGCCACTGACACTGCCAACGCAGCACGTACCGATGCCACGCAATATGAGAAGCCGACATTCGATCAGCAGTTCCTCGGCGGCGCCTACGTCGGCGGCGGCTTGCTGCGCCGCGGCATCTACTCGGCGGTGGATCTGAAGACCAACAAGATCGTGTGGCAGAAACAGTTCAACGAAGGTTGCCGCAGCGGCTCGCTCGCGACCGCAGGTGGGCTGGTGTTCATGGGCCGTAACGACGGGCGGCTCGTTGCGCTCGATGCGCGCAACGGCGAACGCTTGTGGGAATTCCGCACCGATGCGCCGATCAACTCGTCGGTCAGCACCTTCATGTACAAGGGCAAGCAGTACGTGGCCACCTACGCTGGTGGCGGTTTGTTCGGTGCGCAAAAAGGCGACGGCGTGTGGTTGTTTTCGCTCGACGGTACGCTGAATTCGTTGCCGGCCACGTCAGCCGCCGGCCCCAACCCGAACCCGACCATGCGTGGGCCCGAGGCCGCAGCCGCCAAGGTCGCCACTCCGCCGCAAGGTCGCGTCGCCGACAAGGTCAACGGCAAGAAAACCTACATGGCGATCTGCGTTTATTGCCACGGTGAAAGCGGCACCG
>DATJXP010000076.1:0-2383 GCA_035500035.1 Candidatus Acidiferrum sp.
CGCCAACAGCAGAAAACAGTGCAACAAGACGCTGCACGCCACGGCCGTCCTCATATGTCTGGCGGTTTTCGCTTTCATCCCCGGACTCAGACAGCAATCATGGCCGATGGTTCAATGCCGGTTCAGTATTCATCCCGAAAATGCCGCAGTAATATCCGTTGCCGTGAACGCAAGCGGAGTTCGCATGAACAGATTGGGAATGGTGTTGACGCTACCGGCGTTGGCCGCGTTGTTGACGTTGCCGCTGACGGTGGTGGCGCAAGCGGAAGCGCCGGCAGCGGCCGAGCCGGAACCTGCCGAAGAAATCGTCGTCACCGGCGTGTTGCCGGGCCCACCGTTGTGGAAGGTTTACAACGGCGACAACGTGCTGTGGATCTTCGGTTACCTGACGCCGATCCCGCAGCACATGCAGTGGCAGTCGGACCGGGTCGAGAAAGTGCTTGCCAATGCGCAGGAGTATCTGCCGATGCCGACCACTGAGGTGTCGGTGTCGGCGTGGGTCAAATACAACCCGATCAACATCGTGCGCGGTCTGCGCCTGGCCAGCCGATTGTCGAAGAATCCGGACGACAAGACCTTGGCCGATGTGCTGACGCCGGAACTCTATCAACGCTTCGCCGCACTGAAGACAAAATACTTTCCGCGTGACGACGACATCGAACGAACGCGTCCGCTGCGCGCCGGTTCGACCATGTCGGCGGCGATCCTGAAAAAAGAAAACCTGGCTCAGGCCAACGACATCCTCAAGCGCATCAGCCGCATCGCCGGCAAAAACCGCAAACTGAAAACCACTGAGGTCGAAATCAAGCTGAAGCTCGAGGGTGGTTACAGCACGATCGCTGAGCGGGTGGAAACCTTGGCCAACAGCATTACGCCGGAACAGGAGCAGGCGTGTTTCGAGTGGCAGGTGGCGCGCATGGAAACCGATCTCGAAGCGATGAAGAGCCGCGCCAATTCATGGGCCGAGGGTTATGTCGACGAATTCCGCGGCATCAAGCTGCAGCGCGGCGAAGACGATCCCTGCTTCAACCTGCTGCTCGGCAGCAGCGAAGGCGAAACGGTGGCCGATGTGCTCAAGCGTCAGCAACTGCAATGGCTGGATGCAGCGGAGCATGCCTTGAAAACCAATGCCTCCACCTTTGCCGTGCTGAACATCCGCGATCTGCTCAGCAAGGACGGCATGCTGGCGAAACTGCAAGCGCGTGGCTACCAGGTGCAGGCGCCGCATTGAGAAAATATTGGCGTCCCAGTCAGGATAATTTGCGGATCGTGACGACCGTGCTGCCGGACGCGATATCCGGCCACGTGCGGCGTTCGCCGTCGCCCAGCATCCACAGATAGCCGATGCCGAGCAGCGCCAGTGCGAACGGCGCCGTTGCGTAACGCAGGCTCGCCTGCCGCCACGAGATCGCGCTGCCGTCGCGGTTCTGCACGCGGATCTTCCATGCCTGCATGCCGAGCGTCTGGCCGCTGAAGGTCCAGAACCAGCCGAAGAACAGCCACGCGCTGGCGAGCAGTGCCAGCAACATCGCGGTGCGGTAGGCGAGCAGGAAGTTGGCGCTGTAGTTTTCCCGGTGAAAGTTGTCGATGCCGAAAGCCGCGGTCACCAGGAAGGTGGACAGCATCCAGATGGCAATCAGCACGACGCTGTCATAGACGATGGCGCCGCACCGGCGCCACAGCGCAGCGATTTCGGTGGCAGGAGGAGTGAACTGGCGGGGCATGTCGAGGTTCTTGGTCAGGAAAACAGCGCGGATTTTGCGGCAGGAAAAGTTCCGAAGCTACTGCCGTGCCTTGACTTTGCAGGGGGCAATCCCCACACTTGCCGCCATGACTACCGCAGCCCGCAGCATTTCCACCCGCAGCATTACCGGCATTATTATTACCGGGGATGGCGCGCGGGTCGGATAAAAGCAGTCAATTTTTATCGAAACCCGCCCACATGGCGGGTTTCTTCGTTTAAGGGATCAGGAAAACACGCCAACGGCCAACAGCAGGAGAAGCCAGTGCGTAACACAGCGATCAACCAACCGGAATCGTCATCGGCGTCCGTAGCCGACTACGTGGCGTTCATGGACACCACCTTGCGCGACGGCGAGCAGACGCAGGGCGTGGCGTTCACGGCCGGCGAAAAGCTCAACATCGCGCAGGCGCTGCTCGAGCAATTGAAAGTCGATCGTATCGAAGTCGCTTCCGCGCGCGTGTCCGCCGGCGAGCAGGCCGGCCTGCTCGCGATCACCGATTGGGCGCGCGAGCACGGTCATCTGGAACGAATCGAAGTGCTCGGCTTCGTCGATGGCACCCACACCGTCGATTGGATCGTCGTCGGTGGCGGCAAGGTGTTGAACCTGCTGACCAAGGGCAGCGAAAAACATTGCACGCG
>DATJXP010000077.1:0-3881 GCA_035500035.1 Candidatus Acidiferrum sp.
TGGATGAAGGGGGCGGAAATATTCACGGCTGCGGTTCCGTCACGTACTCGGCGTCGGTATCAGTCCCCATCTTGCTGCTGAGCTTCTTGGAGATGTGATCGAACGCGAGATAAATCACCGGCGTGGTGAACAGCGTCAGTACCTGGCTGACCAAGAGGCCACCGACGATGGCAACGCCGAGCGGATGCCGCAGCTCGGAACCGGTGCCGGTGCCGAACATCAGCGGCAGCGCACCGAACATGGCAGCGACCGTCGTCATCAGGATGGGGCGGAATCGCAACAAACAGGCCTGGTAGATGGCATCGCGCGGCGTGGCGCCGTCGCGTTCGGCGGTGATGGCGAAATCGATCATCAGGATGGCGTTCTTCTTGACGATGCCGATCAGCAGGATGATGCCGATCAACGCAATGACGGTGAACTGGTCGCCGTAGATGATCAGCGCCAGCAAGGCGCCGATGCCGGCGGACGGCAGCGTCGACAGGATGGTGATCGGGTGAATGAAGTTTTCGTACAGCACGCCCAGCACGATGTACATCACCAGCACGGCGGCGGCCAACAGCAGCAGTTCGGTGTTGAGGTTGCTGCGGAATGCCAGCGCCGCGCCCTGGAACGTGGTGTGGATGTCGGACGGCATCGCCAGCGCTTTTTGCGTCTGCTCGATGGCGGCGACGGCTTCGCCGAGCGAGGCGCCGGGCGCCAGGTTGAACGACACCGTGGCGGCCGGGAATTGCGCCAGATGGCTGATCAGCAACCGCTGCGACACCACTTCCACCTTGGCCACCGACGACAGCGGCACCTGGCCGCCGCCGGCTGACGGCACGTAGATGGATTCCAGCGAATCGATCGAGCGATACGACGCCGGGTCGGCTTCGATGATGACGCGATACTGGTTCGACTGCGTGAAGATGGTGGAGACGATGCGCTGGCCGAAGGCGTCGTACAGCGCGTTATCGACGGTGCCGATGCTGATGCCGAGGCGGGCCGCGCTGTCGCGATCGATCACCACGTTGATGGCAAGGCCGTTGTCCTGCTGGTTGCTGGCGACGTCGGCGAGATCGGGCAACTGGCGCAGCGCCGTCACCAGTTTCGGCGTCCACGCCGACAACAGGCTGGCGTTGGAGGATTCCATCGTGAACTGGTATTGCGTGCGGTTGACGGTGTTGTCGAGCGTGAGATCCTGCGCCGGCTGCATGTAAAGCGTGATGCCCGGCACTTTCGCCACTTCGCCCTGCAGGCGACGGATGATCTGCACCGCGGTGACGCTGCGCTGTTCGCGCGGCTTCAGGTTGATCAGGAAGCGGCCGCTGTTCAGCGTGACGTTGTTGCCATCGACGCCGATGAACGACGACAGGCTGTCGACGTCGGGATCGGTCAGGATCGCGGAAGCCAGCGCCTGCTGTCGATCCGCCATCGCCGCATACGAAACCGATTCGGTGGCTTCCGACACGCCCTGGATCAGGCCGGTGTCCTGTTCCGGAAAGAAGCCCTTGGGAATGAGCACGTACAACAGCGCGGTGACGAGCAACGTGCCGATGGCGACCGCCAGCGTCAGCCGCTTGTGGTCGAGCACCCAGGTCAGCTTTTCGCCGTACCAATCGACTATCGCGGTGAACCACGGTCCGGATGCGTGCATGTCGGCTTCGCCCGGCATTCTCTGCTTGAGCATCTTGGCGCACATCATCGGCACCAGCGTCAGCGACACCACGGCGGAAATCAGGATGGTGACGGCGAGCGTGATGGCGAATTCGCGGAACAGGCGCCCGACCACGTCCTGCATGAAGATCAACGGAATCAACACGGCGATCAACGACACGGTCAAGGAAATGATGGTGAAGCCGATCTGGCCGGCGCCTTTCAGCGCGGCCGCCAACGGTTTCTCGCCTTCTTCGATGTAACGCGAAATGTTTTCGATCATCACGATGGCGTCATCGACGACGAAGCCGGTGGCAATCGTCAACGCCATCAGTGACAGGTTGTTCAGACTGAATTTGGCCAAGTACATCACCGCGAACGTACCGATCAACGACAGCGGCACCGACAAACTGGGAATGATGGTGGCAGGCAGATTGCGCAGGAACAGGAAAATCACCAGCACCACCAGTGCCACCGCCAGCGCCATCTCGAACTCGACGTCGTCGATCGAGGCGCGGATGGTGGTGGTGCGGTCGGTCAATACGGTGATGTCCACACCGGGCGGCAACGAGGCGCGGATGGACGGCAGCAGCGCGTTGATGTTGTCCACCACTTCCACCACGTTGGCGGCGGGTTGGCGCTGCACGTTGACGATCAGCGCGGGAGTTTCGTTCATCCAGCCGCCGAGCTTGGTGTTTTCCGGGCTGGACACCAGCGTCGCCACGTCTTTGAGCCGCACCGGCGCGTTGTTGCGGTAGGCGACGACGATGTTGCCGTATTCGTCGGCGCTCTTCAGCTGGCTGTTGGTGTTGATGGTGTACGCGCGCATCGGGCCATCGACGGTGCCCTTGGGGCCGTTCTGGTTGGCAACGCTGATGGTGGTGCGCAGGTCGTCGAGATTGAGGCCGGCGGCGGCGAGCGCGCGCGGATTCACCACTACGCGCACCGCGGGACGCTGGCCGCCGCTGATGCTGACGACGCCGACGCCCTTGAGCTGCGAAATCTTCTGCGAAATACGGATGTCGGCGAGGTCTTCCACTTCCGTCAACGGCATTACCTTGGAAGTGACGCCGAGCGTCAGGATCGGCGCATCGGCCGGGTTCACCTTGGCGTAGATCGGCGGTGCCGGCAAATCCTGCGGCAGCAGGTTCTGCGCGGCGCCGATGGCGGCTTGTACTTGCTGTTCGGCGATATCGAGCGACAGCGACAGGTTGAACTGCAGCGTAATCACCGACGCACCGGCCGAACTCGACGACGACATCTGGCTCAGGCCCGACATCTGCCCCAGCTGTTTTTCCAGCGGCGCGGTAATGGCCGAGGTGATGACTTCAGGGCTGGCACCCGGATAAAAGGTCTGCACCTGGATGGTGGGATAGGCCACTTCCGGCAGCGCCGACAACGGCAACTGGAAATAGGAGATGAAACCCACCACCAGGATGGCCACCATGAACAGCGTGGTTGCCACCGGCCGCAGGATGAACAGGCGTGAGGGATTCATGCGAAGGTGCCTGCGTCAGAACCTGGAAAAGAATTCATGCTCGACATCAGAAGCCGCCACCGCCGCCGCCGTTGCGACGGAAACCGCCACCACCGCCTTCGCGGCGGAAATTCTTGTTGACCTTTTTCTCGCCGGTGCCGGTCGGCTTCGGCACGTCGGCCGGCAACAGCACCTTGGCGCCGTCGCGCAAGCGGTCACCGCCTTCGGTGACCACGAGATCGCCGGCGGCCAGGCCTTCGCTCACCACCACGTTTTCGCCGTCAACCACGCCGAGGGTCACCGGCTGCACCGACACCGTGCTGTCGCCGTTGACCTTGTATACAAAGGTGCTCACCACGCCGTTGGGCGCACCGCGCTGCACGGCGGCGTTCGGCATGATCAACTGGTCGGACAGCGTGTTGACCAACAGCCGGATGTTCACGAACTGGTTCGGATAGAGTGCGTTGTCCTGGTTCTGGAACTCGGCCTTGGCGCGAAAGGTGCCCGAGGTGAGGTTGATCTGGTTGTCCAGGGCGATGAGGCGGCCGGAGGCGAGGTGGGTCCTGAGATCGGGGCTGTAGGCCTCGGCGAGCGGCTGCGAGGACTCTGAGCTTTGGGCCTGGGCTTTCTGCACCGCGGGCAGATTCTCTTGAGGGAGATCGAACTGCACGGCGATGGGCTGGACCTGCGTGATCACGACCAGCCCGCTGGCGTCGGCGGCGTGCACGATGTTGCCCACATCGATGAGCCGGAGGCCGACGCGTCCGCTGAT
>DATJXP010000078.1:0-5577 GCA_035500035.1 Candidatus Acidiferrum sp.
TGAACTGCGAGCAACACCCGCAAGCAGCATCAATACCTTTACATGAACAGCGCCTGCGGCGTTCGAAGCGAATAACCCTGAACTGCGAGCAACACCCGCAAGCAGCATCAATACCTTTACATGAAAAAACGACAAGGCCACCGCGCAGGTGGCCTTGTGTGTATTGGTGCCGGTTATGGGATTCGAACCCGCGACCCCATCATTACGAATGATGTGCTCTACCAGCTGAGCTAAACCGGCGTTGAAATGGAACTGCAAAGCGGGGCGTATTCTAGCCGAAATCCCCCGCCCACTGGCCAGTGTTTTTACCGGCGGTATCAGTGCTTTTTGCCGGCCCGCTTGGTTGCTGCCTTGCCGCCGGGCTTGCCCTGCCCCAGCCATTTGACGGCATAGAGATCATGGCGACGGTCTTCGCCATTACGCACCGAGCCCTGCTCGCGCACTCGCGCCAGTTTGTCCAATTCCACCTCGGCCACCAACAGGGTTTCCACATTGGCGGTAGCCTCGTTGACGATCGCGTCATGCGGAAAGCCGAAGTCCGACGGCGTGAAGATCGCCGACTGGCCGTATTGCACGTCGAGACACGCCAGTTGCGGCATGGTGCCGACGCTGCCGGCCAGCACGACGTACATTTCGTTTTCGATCGCACGCGCTTGCGCGCAGTAACGTACGCGCTGATAACCCTGTTTGGAATCGGTCCAGAACGGCACGAACAGGATGTCGCAGCCCTGTGCCGCCAACAGCCGCGGCAACTCCGGAAATTCGACGTCGTAGCACACCAGCATGCCGACGCGGGCGACGTCGCTGGCGATCACGCGCAGCTTGTCGCCACCGCGCATGTCCCAATCGGCTTTTTCTCCCGGTGTCGGATGCAGCTTGGCCTGCTTGTCGATCTTGCCGTCACGATGGCAGAAGCAGGCCACGTTGGTCAGCCGTTTGCCGCTCAGCACCGGCAGCGAACCGGCGATGACGTTGACCTGATACTTCACCGCCAGGGCCGAGACGGCGTCGATGATGGCCTGGCTGTGCGCAGCCAGCGCCCGCATCGCCGCGAACGTGTCGAGTTCCGGCGTCAGCGTCATCAGCGGTGCCGAGAAGAACTCGGGAAATACCGCGAAATCGCAGCGGTACGACGCCAGCGCGGCAACTTGCTTCTCCACCAGTTGCAGAAAAGCCGGCACCGATGTGAACGCTCGCATCTGCCATTGCACGCAGCCGATACGCAGCGGGCGCGACCCGGGGGTTGCATTGCTCATGAGACAGACTCCCGAAACCAATGGCGGAATTCTATCGTCAACGCCGGCCGGAGTAGAATGGCAGCCAGAATCATCAGAATGTGAAGCTCTTGTCCACTTCCGATCCAACTCCAGCGCCGGCGTACCCGGCCCGTATCGCCCGCACACAGCACCTGACCGCGGCGAGCGCGGTAAAGCAAGTGCTGCATGTCGAAATCGATCTCGGTGATAGCGGCCTGCACTACCAACCCGGCGATACGTTGGCGTTGCGCATCGAAAACGATCCGGCGCTGGTCGACGAAATCCTGGCCTTGTGCGGCCTCGGCAGCGACAGCGAACTCCGGCAAAGCCTGCAGTGCGATTACGAACTGACCCAGGTGCATGCCGGCTTCTTCAAACACTATGCCGCCGTATGCGCCGATCCGCGCCTGCAGCAACTGGCCAACGATACCAGGCTGCTGCGCGGCTACATGGAGCACCGGCAGATCGTCGACGTGCTGCACGAATTTCCCGCGCCCCTGAGCGCCGGGCAACTGCGCGGTTGCCTGCGCCGGTTGCAGGAGCGGCAATATTCGATCGCATCGTCGCAGCGCGTGCTGCCCACCGCAGTGGCGCTGACGGTTGGCTTGCTGCAGTTTCGCCACGACGGTCATCTGCGTTCGGGCGCCGGTTCGGGTTATCTGTCGCAGCGATTGACGGTCGGTTCGGCGCTGCAAGTGCGCGTGGTCGACAATGCCAATTTCCGCCTGCCGGCCGACTCCGCCACTCCCATCATCATGATAGGCCCCGGCACCGGCATAGCACCGTTTCGTGCCTTCCTGCAGCAACGCCAAAGCATCGGTGCCGCCGGTCGTAATTGGTTATTGGCAGGCAATCGCCGGCGTGACGAGGATTTTCTGTATGGCGACGAACTGCTGGCCTGGCAACGAAACGGCTTGCTGACGCGGCTCGATACGGCATTTTCCCGCGACCAGGCCGACAAGCTTTACGTGCAGCACCTGCTGTTGCAGCACGGCGCCGAAGTGTTCGCATGGCTGCAACAAGGCGCGCATCTGTACGTGTGCGGCGATGCCCGCCACATGGCGGAAGACGTGCAGAAGGCGCTGCTGCAACTGGTGGAAAGTCACGGAGCCCTGTCGGGCGATGCCGCGCGGCAATACCTGATCGGCTTGCGCCAGCAGAAGCGCTACCAGCGCGATGTCTATTGAATTGGATGTATATTGAATTGATTGCATAAGGAACCTGACTCATGCATGCAGTGATCACCGGCGCCAACGGTTTCATTGGCAAACACTTGACGCTGGCGCTGCTGCAAGCGGCACAGCAGTGGCAGTTGACCAGGCTCACCGTCGTGGATCTGGCGCTCGATCAATTGCCCGGGCATCCGTTGCTCAACCGCGTGCAAGGCAGCTTTGCCGATGTTTCCACCATCACTCGCGCGCTGGCGACGCCGGCCGACCTGGTGTTCCACCTGGCCTCGGTGCCGAGCGGCCACAGCGAGAGCGATCCCACGCTCGGTGTCGAAGTGAATGTGCAAGGCACGTTGCGCCTGCTCGATGCGATGAAGGCGCAGGGCAATCAACCGATGATGGTGTTCGCCAGTTCGATTGCCGTTTACGGCAAGCCGCAGGTGCCGCTGGTCACCGACGCCACGCCGCCGACGCCGACGCTGAGCTACGGCGCGCACAAGGTGATAGGCGAAGTGTTGGTCAACGATTACGTGCGACGTGGCTGGATCCGCGGCTGTTCATTGCGCTTGCCGGGAATCGTCACGCGGCCGCCGGAGCCTAACGGCGCGGTGTCGATCTTCTTCAGCAACCTGATCCGCGAACTCAGCCAAGGCAAGCCGTTCACCTGCCCTACCGATGCCGATGCCCACACCTGGTTGATGTCGATCGGTTGCTGCGTCGACAACCTGTTGCAGGCGGCGCGGCGCGATTATCCGCAGCAACGCACGTTCATGCTGCCGCCGCTGCATGTGCGACTTGGCGATCTGGTCGCTGCGGTCGGCGCCGAGTTTGGCGTCAATGACGTCCACCGCTTGGTGACATGGAAGAAGGATGATTGGGTGCAATTCAATTTCGGCAGCTATCCACCGGTAGATTTGCCGCAAGCAAAAGCGCACGGCTTTCACGCCGATGCCGATCTGCGCACGCTGGTACGGCAGTCGCTTTTATAGCGGGGGGAATCAGTCCTGGCCGTGGACGCGGTATTTGCCGAAGCGGAACTTGCCCATGCTGATGTTGATCTCGCGCAGGAAGGTCAGCAAGCCGAAGCTCAACGATACCAGCGCCAGCATGAACAACGTTGCGCTCACCGGCTGCAGCGAGATTTCCCACAGCACGCCGATGAACAGCGTGATGATCACCAGACAGATCAGCAACGCACTCAACGTGCACATGCGGAACGACAGATGGATCAAGCGTGCCCGCTGCGCCAGCAGGCCCTGTTCGTTGTCCACCTCTTCCGCGTGCGGCGAGCCGGGTTCGTGCGCAATTTCATTCAGCCTGCGGCCTCGGTCGATGATGCGCCCCATGCGTGCGCTCAACACGTTGAGCATGCCGCTGATGCCGGTCAGCAGGAAAACCGGCGCGACCGACAGGTTGATGACCTTCGAGATGTCACCGGCACCGAACAGCAATGTCAGCCCCCCGGTATCCATGGCACTTTAGTGGTGATGACCGCCGGGGCCATGTACGTGGCCATGCGACAGTTCTTCCGCGGTGGCGGCGCGCACGTCGGCAACTTCAATGTCGAACACCAGCGTCTTGCCGGCCATCGGGTGATTGGTATCGACGGTGGCCATCGTGTGGCCGACTTTGACGATGGTCACTTGCCGATGCCCTTCCGGCGTCTGGATGACGGCCTGCATGCCGGGTTCCCATTTTTTGGCGCCACGCAACTGGCTGAGCGGCACGCGTATCTCGCTGTCGGGACGGATTTCGCCGAACGCATCGTTCGGGGCCAGCGTGACGGTGAACTTGTCGCCGACGTTCCTGCCATCCAACGCCCGCTCGAGGCCCGGCAACAACGAATCGAATCCGTGCAGGTAAGTCATGGGGTGGCCGCCACTGGAGCTTTCCAGTTGCACTCCGTCGCCGTCTTTTAGCGTATAGTGAAACTGCACCGCCATTTTGGCCGCTACCGTGGTCGTGCTCGACATGTCGTCATTCCGTAAATTCAGGGAGCGGCGATTGTCCCAGAATTCCTATTCGCCTGCACCGGGCTTATCATGCGCCACTCCGTTCTTTCGAGCCGCCTGCCCTGCCGTGTTCAGACTTTCCGCCCTGTTGCGCACCTTGCTGATACCTCTGGTGCTGGCCGTAGTCGCCGGCATCATGGCGTGGCTGCATCACGACTGGCCGTTGTATTCGATGTTCGTCGTCATCTGCTACGTGCTGGGCATCCAGATGCAGCGCAACGAACAGTTGGTCAAGTTCAACCAGGAACAGGATCTCGCCATCAAGGAAGCCAAGCGCAAGCATGACGAGGAGAAACTGCGCACCGCGCTGCTGTCGTCGGTGTCGCACGACTTGAAAACACCGCTGGTGACGATGCTCGGCGCCGCTACCAGCCTGCGCGACCTGCACCAGGACCTCAATCGCAAGGACCGCGCCGACCTGCTCGATTCGATCATCAGCGAAACCCAACGCCTCGAGTCCTACATCCAGAACCTGCTCGACATGACAAGACTCGGCCACGGCAAGCTGTCGTTGAGCCGCGTGTGGGTCAGCGTGTCGGAAATCTACAACGTGGTCAGCAAGCGCATCCTGCGCCAGTTCCCACACCAGGACCTGCGGCTGGAAATGCCGGAAAACCTGCCGCCGTTGCACGTGCATGCGGCGCTGATCGAACAGGGTCTGTTCAATGGCATCGAAAACGCCTGCAAGGCGGGCGGCCCGAGCAGCAGGATCATGGTGCAGGCCGTGGTGGAACCTCTGAGCGCCGGGGCACATCCCAACGCAGCGCCCATGATCAGCATCCGCATCTGCGACCAGGGGCCCGGCCTGCCGGCGGACGAATGGGAGCCGGTGTTCGACCAGTTCTACACTTTCAACCAGGGCGATCGTTACGAAAAAGGCACGGGGTTGGGCCTCAGTATTTGCCGCAGCATCTTCCGCGTCCACGGCGGAGACGCGAAAATCATCCCGCCGCCGCCGGGCTATCATCACTGCCTGCTGCTGCGCTTGCCTGCACTCGACAGTACCAAGGTGCTGGACAAGCCGGCCGAATACTACGTTTGAGCACTATCCGGACGAAGGAGTTCCATGCAGAAAATTCTGCTCATCGACGATGAACCGCAGATTCTCAAATTCCTGCGCATCAGCCTCAGCTCACAACA
>DATJXP010000079.1:0-6348 GCA_035500035.1 Candidatus Acidiferrum sp.
CGGGCCAGGACACCTTGACGTTCAACAGCAACGGGATGATGGAGCCTGCGCTGGTGCCGCCGGTGCCACTGTTTCCGCCGCCAGTAGTATTTCCACCTGTGGTAGTCCCTCCGGTACTTCCGCCAGTACTGCCACCAGTACTGCCACCAGTACTGCCGCTGTTGTCACTGCCACCGCCACTGGTGTCAACGAATTGCAGGCTGCCCGTGCGGCTGAAAGCAATGGTGCCGGTCACTACGCCGTCCTTTGTCACCTGCCCCGTCAGCGTGGCCACGTTGACCTGGAACGTGACCGTGCCGGCATGTTTGCCGGTAGTCGTGAAAGAGCCGCTTCCGGTGCCGGTGGAGGGATCCCACGACCCGCTGATGGCGGCGTCATTGTCGGATACTCCTTTCAGAGTGCCGTTCGGCGCCAGCACGATGTAGGCGTGACCCGGTTTGTCGCTACCGTCGCCGGCATTGGCATTGGGTGTGTAAACGCCATACCAACCGCCCACGTACTGCGTGTTCTTCAACGCAGTGACCGAGGTGATCTTGGTGAAGGTGAACGTACCCTGCTTCAGACCGGTGTTGATATCGATGATGTCGGCGGTGCCGGTGCTGCTGCCGGCGGGAATGTTGCCGTTCTTGGTGTAGGCCTCGCTGCCGACCAGCGAAATCTGCACGCCGCCCGCCGCATTGGGGCTACCGCTCCAGGTGCCGGCCAGGATTTTGCCGGTGTCGGTGATGCCGGCCAGGATGCCATCCGGCTGGAAATAGAAAGTGCCGCCGCCGCCGTCGCAAGTGTCGCAATTGCCGCTCCACACGGTGCCGACGATGCCCTGGCTGTTGACGGCTTGCTGCAACGTGGATTGGGCATCGGTCGCCGACGTCGCCGTGTAGGTGCCGTTGCCGTAAACGCTGTTGATCACATTTTGCAACTGGCTGGTGCTGAGATTGCCGGCGGTGGTGTTCTGGTTGGCCAATTGCGTCTGCAAGCTGCTGTTGGCCGGGATCACGTACGAACTGGCGCCCTTGCTGGCGTTGCCCTGCAATGTTCCCACCGTGTTCAACGTGCTGAGCAGGCTGGTGATGGCATTGGCTTTGGGCGAATTGCCGGCGGTTTCGCCGGTCAGGTTCAGCGGCGTCACGGTCGCGCTGCCGTCGGCACCGATCACCGGCGTGGCCGAACCCAGCACGAGACCGGCGGCGCTGAACGTCACGCTGTCACCGGTGGAAAAATGGAATTGCCCCTGCGAGTTGGTGGTGCCGGCGTAGCCGGAGCTCGTCGTATAGGCAAGACCGCCAACGGGAGGTCCGGCCAGAAAAGCGCCGACGCTGAGTGGAATCGGCTTGCTGGCGCCGACGCCTTTGACGCTCGCTATCGTGACCACTACGTTGAGATAGGTGGTACCGCCCACCGTGACTGCCGGAATGGTCAGTTGGCCGGTGCTGGCGTCGTAAGTGTCTTCGGCGGTGACAACCGGAGTCGTGGTGCTGCCGCTGTAGGAAATCACCTTGCCGACGGTGGCGGTGGCATTGGTGTAGGTGGTCTGGCCGACCGTCACCGACGGCACGGTGAGGGTCGCGCCGTCATACAGATCGGCGGCATGGGCGCTATTGACTGCGGCGGCCGCAACCAGCGGCAACAGCATCCGGGAAAACCAGCGTCTGACGGCGAAGCGATCCAGTAACATGCCTATCCCTCACGATTCCGATGGCGTGTTTCGATGATGTTCCCGGGTATCAGGGCTGTCAATGAACAACGCGCAGTGGGGTCGGTGTCACACTTGCCGCCTCACCAGCCCGATTCCATGCCGAACGGTACCGTCATCAGCACCGCTTCGATCTGGCGGATCTTGCCTTTCTTGACCTTGAACGCTTCGCCGATGATGAACGAAAACGGCTGGCGGAATGTCGGCGCCACATCGACCAGTTTGTGGTCGAGCGTGCGCGAGAATTTCGCCACGGTGCCGTCGTGGTCGAAGAAGCCGAACGCGAACACCAGACCGTAGTCGGGGTCGACCGCGACGAAGCGGCGCTGGCGGATGTTGGTGACGATCACCGAGAAGCCGGTATCGAACTGATCCTTGCAGCCCATGTGCTGCATCGAGTCCGGCGCGGCTTTGGGATCGTTGGCCATGATGCCGCCGTTTTCGCGGCGTTGGCAGTCGGGATCGAACGGCACGAACTGGCCGCTGTCGTCGTTGTCGAGGCCGCTGAAGTAGCTGTTGCCGACTTTGACCAGTTCGGCACGGCTCAATCGTTCGTTCTGCGGCACCGGTTCGGAAAACAGCGGGTGCTGCTCGTGCGCGTTGGTGGCGTTGTTGTTGCCGCCGCTGACGTTGCGCACCACCAGGTTTTCGATCTCGGACACTTTCTTGTCTTGTTCGATCTTGAGGCGGGTGGCGAAGAAATTGCGGATGCCGTTCTCGGTGATGACGCCGACCAAAGCCACTGAACCGGCTTCTTCATCGAGGATGTTGATGCGGTAATCCGGCAGTGCGCTCGCGGTTTGCCACAGACCATCGGTCAGATTCAGGCGCACGCCGTTCTCGGTGTATTTGACGTTCTTCGTCGTCGGCAGTTTGGACGGATCGTGATGCACCAGTGCATCGAGATAGGTGGTCATGAAACCGGCGAGACAGGCGCGGTTGCATTCGATATGCGCTGGCGCCTGGGCGCTGGCAACAGTGCTGCCGAGCAGGAGGGCACTGCCAAGCGTGAGTGATTTGAACATGGTGTGATCCCTTTTGTTGTTTTGGCAGGTGGCCGCAAGCCTCTCACGCCGTCATGATTTCCGCCAGTGCGAGGCCCGCAAAGCAAAACCCCCGCGAGGGCGGGGGTTCTGCTTGGTTCAGTCGTGAGGTGCTGCTCAAGCCTTGGTGGCGCGGTAATTCTTGCGGCCTTTTTTGCGGTAGTTGAGCTCCGGTACGTAGATGGGCGCCGTCAACACGCGCAGTTCGTATTTCACACGATCTTCTGGCGGAGCTTTCTCGCCTTCGGGGAACGAGGCAGCAATGAGGTTCATGCGTTCCACCGTACCGGCTTTGTATTCCGGATGGGTCAGGATGAACAGATCGTTGTTGATGACGCCATTGAGCACGCGTTCACCGGCTTCGAGCGGATCCATGCCGGCGGGTTCCTTGGCGCCAGGCGTCTGTTCAGACGAAAACAGGTTGTCAGTGCTGACGCCGCCAGGACAGAAGGCCGAGGTGCCGATGTTGGTGCGTTCGAGTTCGATACGCAGCGCTTCCATGATGCCGACGGCGCCGAACTTGGTGGCGGTGTAGTTGCCGGCACTCGAACCGGGCAGGATGCCGCTCATCGAAGACGTGGTGACGATGTGCGAGCCTTCGCCGTGCTTCAGCATGTGCGGAATGAAGGTGTGGACACCGTTGAAGATGCCGGTGAAGTTGACGGCGGTGGCATTGTCCCAGTCTTCCACGGTGGATTCGCTGACTTTGCGCAGCGTCTTGGCGCCGGCGTTGCCGACCAACAGATGCAATTTGCCGAAAGTCGATTCGATCTGCGTCAGCAGTTTGGCCCAGCCTTCGCGATCGGTGACATCGTGCTGCACCAGCAGGATACGTTTGGTGTCGTCGTTGAAAAGTTTCTGCACGGCCGGCAAGCCGCGCGGGGTGTGGTAACCGAGCACCAGGTTCATGCCGGCGTTGTAAGCGGCACGCGCGATGCCAAGTCCGATACCGGTGGTGCCGCCGGTGATATAGGCGGTCTTGCCCTTGAGGTCAGTGAGCTGACCAGCTTGGCGATAGTCGGCCGGTCTCGGCGGGCCTGCCGGACCTCTCTGTCCGGGTGTTGGTGCTGAACCAGGCGCAGGCGCTGCAGGCGCATCAGCGGCCGCGGCGGTGGACGGAATTACGATCTGACCCAGTACGGCAGCGGCACCAGCGGTCATGGCGATGCCGCTCAGGAAATTGCGCCGGTTCAGCGACGCTGCGTCCGGCTTGGCGACCGGTGGTTGTTTGCGTTTCATGATTGCCCCTTAAAGAATGTGTTTATTTGGTATGGAAGTGAAAACCCGGCAGGTCTGGCGCAACGCCGGACACTACCGAAGCCCGCCGATGATATACGTCCATTGCGACTTAAAGAAGGAGGGGGTCAGGCGTCCCGCAACCAGCCTTTGCGTACGCACTCGTCCACACGTACTTGCATCCACTCGAAGATTTCCGGCGCATGCAGCCGCACCGGCTCGCTGATTTTCAGCACCTGCGACCGGCTGACGGATTGATCGAGCCAGTTGCGCCCTTCGCAGGCAAGGTTCACCACGAACGGCATCACGCGATCCAGCACCTTCACCCAACGGCTTTCGCGCGTTTGCTGCGCTTCGTATTCGAGCCACAGCTCGCGCAGCTCGTTACCGAATCGCAAACCGTAATTCGCCAATCGGTCGATGCAGCGACGCTCGGCTTCATGCTGGTCGGGGCGTGCCGCGCCGTAGGCCGGCGTGTCGCCGGCGTCGATTTCGCAGATGTCGTGGATGATCGCCATCGTCAGCGCTTTTGGCAGATCGAGATCGAGTTCGAGTTCGCGCGCAAGCGTCAACAGGCCGAGCGCCAGGTGCCACGAATGCTCGGCCGAATTTTCGCGCCGCGACAGATCGCTGACATAAGCCCGGCGCTCGACCCGCTTCAAACGCTCGGCGTCGATCAGGAAAGCGGCGATCGCTGACAACTGGTCGCTCACGGCAGGTTGCGTCTCGCTGCGAGCGCTATTTCAGCGTCGTGGCGATCTGCCTGATTTCGGCGGCGGTATGCACGCCCGACAGCGGCGTGCCGGGGATCAGCTGCTTGCCCATGGCCAGGCCGCCGACCGACACCGGTTCATAACCGATTTCCTTGATCAACGACGACGCCAATGCCACCGCGCCGGCGTCGTCGCCGCAGATCGGCACGCCGACAAGATCGCCGGCACGGTTGGAGTTCGGTGCCAGCGTGTTGAAACCGATGGCGTTGAACGCGCGCACGATCTTGCCGCCGGGAATCAGCTTGGCCAGGTAAAGTCCGGCGCCCATTTCACGCGCTTGCGTACCGACGTCGCCGTCGCGCGGCACGATGGGATTGGAAACATCCAGCAACAGGGCTTTCGACGCCAGTGCCTTACCGTGTTCTTTTGCCAGATCAGGCATTGCGCCGTAAGGCACGAGCAAGACGACTACATCGCCGAAGGCCACGGCGTCCGCCACCGTGCCGGCACTGGCGTTGGCGCCGACGCCATTCACCAGCTCTTTGAGTTCTTCCGGATGACGGGTGGAGAACATGATCTTGTGGCCGGCCTTGGCCCACAATTTACCGAGCTCGCTGCCCATTTTGCCGGCGCCGATGGTGGCGATCTTCAGCGGCGCGGCCGCGGCCTGCACCGACAACGGCAACGATGCCACCAGTGCAGCGGCACCGCCCAACTTCAATACATCGCGACGTGAGCGCGATTGAATACGTTTGTTCATCCTCGCTTCCCCCTCAGGACGCGCCATCCCGGTGACGGCGCCGAGCCCGGATTGTATGCAATCGGCGGAGTTCAGGGCGAGAGTATGTGCGGCAGCGGCGGCTCGCAGACGCAGCCGGACGGCGGCTTGGTGCCCAGCAAGGCCGACAGCGTCGGCGCAATCTGGCCGGGTGCCACCGGTTCGCGGACGGTCATGGCTTTGACGCCGGGCGCCAGCACGATCACCGGCACGAAGGTGTCGTAGCTGTACGGCGTGCCGTGCGTGGTGGCGTAGTAGTCCGGCGCTTCGTCGAAGTAGTCGAACTGCTGCGGTATGGCGATGACGTCACCCGAACGCTGCGGATGAAATGCGCGTTGTATTTTGTCGAGTAACGGCTTGTTGCCGAGGTGGCCTGCCATCAGCTCGGCGTGGGTGAAGACGTAGGCGACGCCGGGTTCCGCTCGCACCACATCGGCCAACACATTCTCGACCGTCACGGTGTCGAGCCCGAGTTTGTGCAGTTGCGCCGGGTCCAGGTACAGGTTGGGCGGCAGCGAAGACGCAACCAGATCCTCATTGACGTTCAGCCGCTGGCGCAGTGCTGCGTTGAGCTTCGCCTTGAACGGATCGCCGCCAAGGCGCTCCGCCGCGTAGCCGTCGGCATGCAACGATTCCGGGATGTCATCGACACCGTGATCGGCCGACAGCACGATCACCGTGTTTTGCAGGCCGACGGTCTTGTCGATGAAGGCGAACAAACGCGCCAGCGTGGCATCGAGACGAATCAGGTTGTCTTCGGCTTCGACGCTGTTGGGGCCGAACGTGTGACCGACATAATCGGTGGCGGAGAAACTGATCGACAGATAATCGGCGGCGCCGTTGCGGCCGAGGTTTTCGTGCGAGATCAGTTGCTGCGCAAACCCG
>DATJXP010000080.1:0-4963 GCA_035500035.1 Candidatus Acidiferrum sp.
GCCTACAAAGAGCTGGGCCTGACGCTGCACTCCGGCATCTACGGCTCCACCTTCTTCCTGCTGACCGGCTTCCACGGTTTCCACGTAACGCTTGGCGCCTTCATGTTGTCGATCATGTGGTTCCGCGTGTTGAAAGGCCACTTCAAGCCGGAAGACCATTTCGGTTTCGAAGCCGCATCGTGGTACTGGCACTTTGTTGACGTGGTATGGGTAGGCTTGTTCTGCTTCGTCTATCTGCTCTAAGCAGGTAGCAGGATGCTCCAGACAAAATGCGCGTTACGACAGTAACGCGCACCGTCCATGAAAAGACAAAAGCGTTACTTGGTATTCAGGGGCGCGATTAGACAAGAGTTGCTTCGAGCGCCGCGGGCGCTCTTTTTCATTCAGGGCTGAGTTGCTGGCTGCGAAGCTTCTGGATGCAGAGTCTGTTGCCACGGGGCATTGAGGCCTAACCGGCCGGTCATCACGCCAAAGACGATGGTGCCTATCAGCAGCAAGGCCAGCGTGATGCGTACGCCGAGTGCATACAATGTCCGCTTGGTAGAGCCCTGGTCCTTGAAGAAGAACACGGCACCGCCGAACAGACAGATGACGTTGGCGAAGAACAGCACGACGATGATGACTTTCAGCATGGCGGTTTTCGGGCGAAGTGTTGGGCGGAGCGGATGCCGACCAGAGTAAACCAAGCCGCCACGGCAGGCGAACTGAATTTTGCGAACGGAGCGCGTCGCCGGCAACGATGACGACGAGACTGATACAACGCTTGCGTCGCTACCGCTTCGATTGGCGGTTGAGCCTGCTGACGGCGATCCTGCTGCCGCTGATGGTGAGCCTGGGATTCTGGCAGATCCGGCGCGGCGACGAAAAAACGCAGTTGCAAGTCACGTACGATGCCCGCCAGCGTGAACCAGCCGTGACGCTGGCATCGCTCGACGCGAATGCCGATCTCGAATACCGGCAAGTGAAGTTCAATGGCCGTTACGACAACGACCACGCGTTCCTGCTCGACAACCGGCTGTATCAGGGCCAGCCCGGTTACGAAGTGATCGTGCCGGTGATTGCGGGGGACGAGCACATCGTGCTGGTGAATCGCGGCTGGATCGCGCAAGGGCCCTCGCGCACCGAGCTGCCGATCATTGCGCCGGTGCCGGGCGACGTGACGATAACCGGCAGCGTGTATCAAGCCGTCGGCAAAACGCTGGTGCTCGGCGCTACGCAGGAAACGACAGGCTGGCCGCGTGTGGTGGAAGCGCTCGATATCGCGCAATTGGCGGCGATGGCCGGCTACACGGATGCCGCGAAAGTATTTCCGCATTCGGTGCGGCTCGCGGACGCGGCACCCGGCGTGCTGGTGCGCTACTGGCCGGTGGTCAGCATGACGCCCGAACGCCATTACGGCTATGCCGTACAGTGGTTCTTGATGGCCACGGCCCTGGTGGTGCTGTATCTGTTTTACAGCACCAGAACTGAAACGACGGATCTATCGATGAAAGGCAACAAGCAGTAACCATGGATCGCAACCGACTCAAACTCAGCCTGATGTTGCTGATGATCACGCTGCCGATTGGTCTCGCCACCATCGTGTTCCATTACAGCGACAGCTTCCGCAGCTTCGGCAACACCAGCAAGGGCACGCTGATCCAGCCGGTGGTGGACATCACTGCGCTCAAGCTGCTCGATGCCGACGGCAAGCCGGCCTATCTCGGCTTCGAAGAACTTACCGCCAACGTCGCGCCGAAAGACTACAAGCCGCGGCCGTGGCAACTGCTGTATTTCGGCGACAAGACTTGCGACGACGCGTGTCAGCAACGGCTGTTCTTCCTGCGCCAATTGCATGCTCTGCTCAGCAAGGACGCCAGCCGCATGCAACGGGCGTACGTGTTGACCGGCGCTGACGAGGTCGATGCCGCCACCGCCACGTATTTGAAGGAACAACAAATCGACATGCGGGTACTGCATGGCGATGCCGCCACGGTGACGGCAGTGTTGAAGGCATCCGCCGCGGCGGATCCTCTCGCCAGCCATTACATCTACGTGATGGATCCGGTCGGCAACATCATGCTGTATTTCACGCCGGACGATGACGCCAAGGCGATACTCGCCGATCTCAAGAAACTGCTGAGCTCCAGTGGCCTGGGGTAACCGATGAAGAACACCAAGGCTTCCTTTGTGCTGGTGCAGATTGCCGTGATGTTGGCATTCTGCGTCGTCGTGCTGGGAGCGTTCACCCGGTTGAAGGACGCCGGTCTTGGTTGCCCGGACTGGCCAACGTGTTACGGTCACGCGATCTGGCCGAACACGGCGGAGCAAATCGCCGCTGCGCAACAAGCGTTCCCCGATTCGCCGTTCGAACAGGAAAAAGCCTGGCCCGAAGTCGTGCACCGCTACTTCGCCGGCACGCTCGGCTTCCTGATCGTGCTGATAGCCGGCTATGCGATCAAGCTGCGCTCGCAGCCCGACCAGCCATTCCGCTTGCCGCTGTTGTTGTTGGGGTTGGTGATCGCGCAAGGCTTGTTCGGCATGTGGACCGTAACGCTGAAGTTG
Source organism: Candidatus Acidiferrum sp. (assembly GCA_035500035.1). Classification (GTDB taxonomy): domain Bacteria; phylum Pseudomonadota; class Gammaproteobacteria; order Pseudomonadales; family Pseudohongiellaceae; genus CAILUG01. The sequence goes on from DATJXP010000080.1 coordinate 2,545, forward strand.
TGGCCGCAAGTGGTGACCGGCCATCTGCTCGGCGGCTTCGCCACATTGAGCCTGTTGTGGTTGTTGCGCCTGCGACTGATCAACGGGCCATGGAATCCGCCGAACATTCCGCTGCGCTACTGGCATGCGTTGAAACCGTGGGCCTTCATCGGGTTGTTGCTGGTGATCTGCCAGATCTTCCTCGGCGGCTGGACCAGCACCAACTACGCCGCCCTCGCCTGCCCCGACCTGCCGACCTGTCAGCATCACTGGTGGCCGCCGATGGATTTCGCCGATGGCTTCAACTTTGGCCAGGAAATCGGCCCCAATTATCTCGGCGGCCAACTCGACGGCGAAGCCCGCATTGCCATCCACATGACGCACCGCTTCGGCGCCATGATCGTGGCGCTGTACCTGATTTTCCTGACCGTGAAACTGAAGCGCCATGCCGGCGGCTCCGACATGAAGCGCCAGGCCAATGTCATTCTTGGTCTTTTGCTGGTGCAGCTCTCGCTTGGCATCAGCAATGTGTTGTGGAGCTTGCCGCTGCCCGTCGCCGTTGCCCATAATGCCTGCGGCGCCCTGCTGCTGCTGTCCCTGATCAGTCTCAACTACCGTCTCCACAAGAGCACGGCTCCCTGGTAACCATGAGCGATTCCGCCCTCACCAAAACCGCCAGCTGGCGCGACTACTACGAGATGTGCAAGCCGCGCGTGGTCATGATGATGATCCTGACTGCGCTGATCGGCATGTTCCTCGCCGTGCCCGGCATGGTGCCGCTGGGCGCCTTGGTGTGGGGCAATATCGGCATCGCGCTGGTGGCCAGTGCCGGTGCCGTCATCAATCACTTGATTGATCACCGCATTGACGTGCTGATGCAGCGCACGCTGAAGCGGCCGATTCCGCAGGGCAAGGTCACGCCGAAGCAGGCGCTGCTGTTCGCTTGCACGATCTGCATCGTCGGCATGTTGATCCTGTTGCTGCTGGTGAATCCGGTGTGCGCGTGGCTGACGCTGGCGTCGTTCGTCGGCTACGCCATCATCTACACCGGCTGGCTCAAGCGGGCGACGCCGCAGAACATCGTTATCGGCGGTTTGTCGGGCGCGATGCCGCCGCTGTTGGGCTGGACCGCCGTCACCGGCAGCGTCGATCCCAACGGCTTGCTGCTGGTGCTGATCATCTTTGCGTGGACGCCGCCGCATTTCTGGCCGCTGGCGATCCATCGCAAGAACGACTACGCCAAGACCGACATCCCGATGTTGCCGGTCACGCACGGCGAAGCGCTGACCAAACTGCATACCTTGCTGTACACGATCATCATGCTGGTCGTCAGCATCCTGCCGTTTTTGACGCACATGAGTGGGCTGTTCTACCTCGTTGCCGCACTCGGCTTGGGTGGTGCCTTCCTGTATTACTCGATCAGGCTGATGGTCAGTACCGACACCCGGTTGCCGATGAAGACCTTCCGCTTTTCGATCGTCTATCTGATCGCGCTGTTTATCGCGCTGCTGATCGACCACTACCTGTAATGCCGACATGAACAAGGGCGTCGTCAAGACCGTCATCGGTTGTGTGGCTTTCATGGCCCTGCTGCTTGGCCTGCTGGTACATCGCATCCTGACGCCGCCGGACATGACGCAGCAGCAAATGACCGAGCAAGGCCTGTTCGTGTACGACGTGCCGCGCCGTTTCACCGACTTCACGCTGAAGGACTTCAACGGCCAACCGTTGACCAGGCAGGTATTCAAGGATCGCTGGACGCTGGTGTTCTTCGGCTATACCAGTTGCCCCGATGTGTGCCCCACCACGCTGGCCAGCATCGCCAATTTCAACAAGCTGCTGAAAGCCGCCGACGCCAAAGCTGCCGACAAACTGCAAGTGCTGTTCATTTCGGTGGATACCTTTCGCGACACGCCGGACAAGATCAAGGCGTATGTACAGTACTTCAATCCGTCCTACCTCGGTGCCACCGGCGAATACACCGAGCTGTTCAACCTGGCGCACCAGCTGAACATCGCCTTCGCCTATCAGCCCGGCAAGGACGGCCAGATCGACGTCAGCCACAGCGGCGAGATCGCGCTGATCAATCCGCAAGGCGACTTCCACGGCTTTTTCAAATCGCCACCGGATCCGCAGAAGATGCTGAAGACCTATCGTTCGATGCTGCTGAACTGGCGTCATCCGTAACTGCCCATGAATACGATTCTGCAACCGCTGACCCAGGACGAGCTGGCCCGCCTCGACCAATTGCTGCAAACGCGCGTGGCCGATACACACGACGAGCACGAGGAAGACTGCGATCACGGCGTGCTCAACATGTCGGAACTCGATGGCATGCTGACCGCGCTGGTCAGCGCGCCGACGCTGGTGAAGCCGGCCGACTGGGTGCCCGCCGTGTGGGGCGACGACGAACCCGAGTGGAAGGATGAAGCCGAGTTCG
>DATJXP010000081.1:0-3076 GCA_035500035.1 Candidatus Acidiferrum sp.
CCACGTCCACATCCCGGTCAATCCCGATTACAGCTCTCTCAACCTGGCAGCGGCAGTGATGGTGCTGTGTTACGAATTGCGCCGAACCGCGCTGGCTGCGACCCCGGTGACTTCCCCTGCGGCGAGCAGTGCCGAATCCGAGAGTGGCGAGTGGGACCAAGCCCCGGCGACGGCGGATGAAGTCGAACGCTTCCTGGTGCATTTGGAATCGGTGTTGATCCGGCTCGACTTCCACAAACCGCAGTACAAGCGGCCGTTGATGCGACGCTTGCGCCGGCTGTATCAACGGGTGCAGCTAGACCAGATGGAGGTCAATATACTGCGTGGCATGCTGACCGCCATCGAGCAGGCGGTGGCCAAGGGCAAGTTTCCGGTGGAGTTGATGGAGCCCGGCAAAGAATCACCCGGCTCGGATCAGTAACTGGCCTGCGGCTGGCTAATAGTTGAGCAAAACCCTCAAACAAATACTTGAGTGCCTTGGTCGGATTTGGCATAATGGCGCCCATCAACCGAGGGCTGCTGCCATGCGACTGACTACGAAGGGCCGTTATGCTGTAACCGCCATGCTGGACTTGAGCATCCATGCCGTAAAAGGTCCGGTTAACCTGACTGAAATCTCGCGCCGGCAGGACATTTCGCTGTCCTACCTGGAGCAACTGTTCGCCAAACTGCGCCAACGCAAGCTGGTCAGCAGCGTGCGCGGCCCGGGCGGCGGTTACCGTCTGGCCAGGGCGGAGAAAGACATCCACGTCGCCGAAATCATCGATGCGGTCAGCGAGTCGCTCGATACCACCCGCTGCCAGGGCAAGGCCGACTGCCAGCTGGGCGAAACCTGCCTGACTCATCACTTGTGGCAGGACCTCAGCGACCAGATCCACAACTTCCTCAGCAACATTTCGCTGGCCGATCTGGTGGCCAAGCGCGAGATCGTGCTGATCGCCAAGAACCAGAACGAGCGCGCCAAGCAGCAGGAGCAGGAAGACCAGGACGAGCGCCGCCGCAACACCATCGCGGTTTCCAGCCTGTAATCCGTTCGATAACGCAAGACAAACGAAATACCAACGAAACATAGAAGTAACGTCATGAACCCGATCTATTTCGATTACGCCGCCACCACTCCGGTCGATCCACGCGTCGCCAAGGCGATGGGCGAATGCCTGACGATGGACGGCAACTTCGGCAACCCGGCCTCGCGTTCGCACGTGTTCGGCTGGAAGGCGGAAGAAGCCGTCGAGCAGGCGCGCCAGCACGTCGCCGACCTGGTCAAATGCGATCCGCGCGAGATCGTGTGGACCTCCGGTGCCACCGAGTCCGACAACCTGGCGCTGAAAGGCGTCGCCCATTTCTACCAGAGCCGCGGCAAGCACCTGATCACGTCGAAGATCGAACACAAGGCCGTGCTCGACAGTTGCCGCCAGCTCGAACGCGAAGGGTTCAGCGTGACCTATCTCGATCCCGACAAGAACGGACTGATCCAGCCGGAAGCGGTTGCCGCTGCGATCCAGCCGGACACGATTTTGGTCAGCATCATGCACGTCAACAACGAGATCGGCGTCATCAACGACATCAAGGCGATCGGTGCCGTGTGCCGCGACAGGAAAGTGCTGTTCCATGTCGATGCCGCGCAGAGCACCGGCAAGGTCGACATCGATGTCGAAGACATGAACGTCGACCTGATGTCGTTCTCGGCCCACAAGAGCTACGGCCCCAAGGGCATCGGCGCGCTGTACGTGCGCCGCAAGCCGCGCGTGCGGCTCGAAGCGCAGATGCACGGCGGCGGCCACGAGCGCGGTTTCCGCTCCGGCACGCTGCCGACGCACCAGATCGTCGGCATGGGCGAAGCGTTCCGCATCGCCCGGCTCGAAATGCACGAGGAAATGGCGCGTTTGCGTGCGCTGCGCGACAAGCTGCTGGCCGGCATCAAGGATTTGGAAGAGGTTTACGTCAACGGCGACCTGCAACGCCGCGTCGCGACCAACCTCAACGTCAGCTTCAACTTCGTCGAAGGCGAATCGCTGATCATGGCGTTGAAGGAATTGGCGGTGAGTTCCGGTTCGGCCTGTACTTCGGCCAGCCTGGAACCATCCTACGTGTTGCGCGCCCTCGGCTTGAACGACGAGCTCGCGCACAGTTCGCTGCGGTTCTCGCTCGGCAGGTTCACCACCGAGGCCGACATCGATCATGCGATAGAACGCATCCGCGATGCAGTCAGCAAGCTACGCGAGCTGTCGCCACTATGGGACATGTACAAGGACGGCGTTGATTTTTCGAAAGTACAGTGGGCCGCGCATTAGGCGGCCACGATAAAGAGTACAGTGGGCCGCGCATCAGGCGGCCACGATAAAGAGCACAGTGGGCTGCACATTAGCAGTAAGAGGTAACCGTCATGGCATATTCAGAAAAGGTTCTCGATCACTACGAGCATCCCCGTAACGTCGGCAAGCTGGACGACAGCGATACCAACGTCGGCACCGGCATGGTCGGCGCGCCGGCCTGCGGCGACGTCATGCGCTTGCAGATCAAGGTCAACGACGCCGGCATCATCGAAGACGCCAAGTTCAAGACCTATGGCTGCGGTTCCGCCATCGCTTCCAGCTCGCTGCTGACCGAATGGGTCAAGGGCCGTTCGCTCGACGACGCCGAAAAGATCCGCAACACCGAAATCGCCGAAGAGCTGGGCCTGCCGCCGGTGAAGATCCACTGCTCGGTGCTGGCGGAAGACGCCATCAAGGCGGCGATCGCCGACGTCAAGCAGAAACGCAGTCAGGCCAAGCAGTAAGCCGAAACAGTAAGCCGAAACAGTAAGCCGAAACAGCAAGACGAGGCAGCAAGGAGTACGTCATGGCAATCACGCTCACGCAGAACGCAGCGAAACATGTGGCAGGTCAGTTGGCCGCGCGCGGCAAGGGCGTCGGCATCCGGGTCGGCGTCACCACCACCGGCTGTTCCGGCATGGCCTATGTACTGGAGTTCGTCGATGAACTCGGCGGCGACGACAAGGTGTTCGACAATCACGGCATCAAGGTCATCGTCGATCCGAAGAGCCTGGTGTATCTCGACGGCACCGAAATGGATT
>DATJXP010000082.1:0-2150 GCA_035500035.1 Candidatus Acidiferrum sp.
ACGCTTTTTTCCCGTTCCGCGACGGCATCGATGCCGCGGCCAGCGTCGGCGTCACCGCCGTGATCCACCCCGGCGGTTCGATGCGCGACGCCGAAGTGATCGCCGCCGCCGACGAAGCAGGACTGGCGATGGTGTTCACCGGCATGCGCCACTTCCGCCACTGACGGCTGAAGCGGACGCAAGCAGATTCCGTAGGGGCACGCCATGGCGTGCCCTCACATGTTGAATAGTTGAGAGCAATTGACATGAAAGTAATGATCATCGGCAGCGGCGGACGCGAGCATGCGCTGGCATGGAAAGTGGCGCAGTCGTCTCGCGTCGAGCATGTCTTTGTCGTGCCCGGCAACGCCGGCACCGCGACCGAGGCGAAAGTCAGCAACGTCGTCATCGACATCGGCGATTTCGCCGCGCTGACGAAATTCGTGCAAGACAACGGTGTCGCGCTCACCATCGTCGGTCCGGAAGCGCCGCTGGTCGCCGGCGTCGTCGATTACTTCAGCGAACGCGGCCTGCCGTGCTTCGGCCCGCGCAAAGGCGCCGCACAACTCGAAGGCTCGAAGGCGTTCACCAAGGATTTCCTGGCACGGCACAAGATTCCCACTGCAGCCTACGGCAACTTCACCAGCATCGATCAGGCATTGGAATTCCTGCGCAAACAGCAACTGCCGATTGTCATCAAGGCCGACGGCCTCGCCGCTGGCAAGGGCGTCATCATCGCGCAGACGCTGGCTGAAGCCGAAGCCACCGTACGCGACATGCTGAGCGGCAACAGCTTCGGCAGCGCCGGCCATCGCGTCGTGATCGAAGAATTCATGGTCGGCGAAGAAGCCAGCTTCATCGTCATGGTCGATGGCAAGACTGCATTGCCGTTCGCGACTTCGCAGGATCACAAGGCACGCGACGACGGCGACAAAGGCCCCAACACCGGCGGCATGGGTGCGTATTCGCCAGCGCCGGTGGTAACGCCACAAGTGCATGAGCGCGTGATGCGCGAAGTGATAATGCCGACCGTGCGCGGCATGGCCGCTGAAGGCAACACTTATGTCGGCTTTCTTTACGCCGGGTTGATGATCGACACCAGCGGCGCGCCGCGCGTGGTCGAATTCAACTGCCGCTTCGGCGATCCGGAAGCACAGCCGGTGATGATGCGCTTGCAGACCGATCTCGTCATGCTGTGCGAAGCAGCGCTCAGCGGTACGTTGGATCAACACCGCATCGATTTCGATTCGCGCGCGTCGATTGGCGTCGTGCTGGCGGCCGGCGGCTATCCCGACAACTACGCCAAGGGCAAGATCATCAGCGGCACCGATAAGCCGGCGCCGGCCAACACCAAGTTGTTCCATGCCGGCACCAGACTGGAAGGCAGCAATATCGTTACCAACGGCGGTCGCGTCATGTGCGCGACCGCACTGGGCAGCACCGTGTCGCAGGCACAAACCAGCGCCTATCAACTCGCTGCCAACATCACGTGGGACAATATCTACTACCGTCGCGACATCGGCTGGCGCGCCATCGCGCGCGAGCAGGGGAAAGCATGAGTCTGATCGACAAGTTGATCATCCAGGCCGACCAGGCCCTGCGCACGCTGGTGCCGGGCTCGGTCAGCGCGAGCGAACCCAACCCCGCCGACCAAGCGGGGCCGACGCAACTGGAAACCGCCGAACAGCGCCACGCCGCCGGCCTGATGCGCATCAATCACTGCGGCGAAGTGTGTGCGCAGGCGCTGTACCAGGGCCAGGCGTTGACGGCCAAGCTGCCGGAAGTGCGCAGCAGCATGGAGCAGGCAGCGCAGGAAGAGTTCGATCACCTGGCCTGGTGCGAAAGCCGCCTGAAAGAACTGGGCAGCCAGCCCAGCGTGCTGAACCCGTTGTTCTACGGTTTGTCGTACGGCATCGGCGCGTTGGCCGGATTGGCCGGCGACAAATGGAGTCTCGGCTTCGTCAACGAAACCGAACAGCAGGTATGCAAGCATCTGGAAGAACATCTGCAATCGCTGCCGGCGAGTGACGCCAAAAGCCGGCTGATTCTCGAACGCATGTTACGCGATGAAGGCCGCCACGCCGTCAACGCACAAGCCGCCGGTGCCGCGCCGTTGCCGATACCGGTACAGCAAGCGATGGGATTGCTGGCACGCGCGATGAAAACTGCGA